>JAJZNY010000313.1 GCA_021852245.1 Planctomycetota bacterium
CCGCCGGCGGACATATCGGCCTCTTCGCCGGTTTCTGTGTGGACATTACCCCATTTATTCATCGGACCGGACGAAATATTTTGGCGGTGCGTGTGGATAACGCCTACAACGACACGATTGCACCCCTGAGCGGCGATTTTAATATCGACGGAGGCCTCTATCGACACGTGCGGCTTCTGATACTGGATGCTCTTGCCATCAGCCCGCTGGATGATGGGGCGCCGGGAGTCTACATCAAGCAGGTGCATGTTACGCCTGAGAAAGCGCATCTGGAGATTACGGCGATGCTGCGCAACGCCGCGCCGGACGAAAAACATGCGACGCTGCGCTACACCATTCTGGATCACGCCGGGAAGGAAGTGCTCACAACATCGGCCTCTCAGAAAGTGCCCGTGGGTGAAGCAACGGCATGTGTGCAGACGATGGTGCTTGAGCACCCGCATCTCTGGAACGGCCGAGAAGACCCGTATCTTTACAAAGTAATAGTTGAAGTTTTTGACGCCGGGCGACGCACCGATCTATTAACCCAGCCGCTGGGTGTGCGATTTTTTCACATCGACCCGGACCGCGGTTTCTTTCTCAATGGCAAATCCTATCCGCTGCGGGGCGTATGCACGCACGAAGATCGCCCGAACGTGGGCCGCGCCGTGAGCGACGCCGATTACCGTGAGGACCTGCAGATCATTCATGAAATCGGGGCGACGTGTGTGCGGATGGCCCATTATCAGCATGCGCAGCCATCGTATGATGCGGCGGACGAATTGGGTCTCGTGGTGTGGGCGGAAGACGGGCTGGTCAATAGCGTAGCGCACAATGACGAATTTGACACCCATCAGCTTCAACAGGTGCGGGAATTGATCAAACAGAATTTCAATCATCCGTCGATCTGTTTCTGGAGCATGTTCAACGAACTGGGAAACAGGGGGCGACATAATCCCGGCTACGAGCTGGTTGAAAAAATCAATGCCGAAGCACATCGACTGGATCCTACCCGCCTGACCACTGCGGCCGACAACCTCGCCCCGGAAAATCCGATCGGCTACATCACCGATATTATTGCCTTCAACCGATACCCGGGATGGTACGGCGGGAAGATGACCGAATTCCCGGAAATTCTCGACAACCTTCGAAAAGTCGTGGACGGCAAAGTTCCGCATCGATGCATCGGGATGAGCGAATATGGCGCCGGTGCGAGTATCTTCCAGCACGAAACGCATGTGACACAACCGAATCCGGGAGCATATTGGCATCCGGAGGAATATCAGGCCCTGCTGCATGAGCATGCGTGGGCGGCCATTAAGGCCCGTCCGTGGCTATGGGGGACGTTTCTGTGGGTGATGTTCGACTTTGCGTCGGCATTTCGCCACGAGGGGGATCATCCGGGTAAGAACGACAAAGGGTTGGTGACGCGCGACCGCAAGACGCGCAAGGATGCTTTCTATTTTTATAAAGCGCAGTGGACGACGAAGCCGTTCGTTTACATCACAGACCGGCGTTTCAAATGCCGGCCTGATAAACATGCCGTTTTTAAGGTTTATTCCACCTGCCGACGGGTGGAGCTCTGGCTCAACGGGCGGTCGCTGGGCGAGCGCGAGGGGGTGGACGGCGTATTTGTTTGGCCGGAGACAGAATTGCGGCAGGGGCAGAATCGGATCCGCGCGGTAGGACGCCATGCGGACGGCCAGGTGAAGGATTTTTGCACGATTGTGCATGATCCGCGTGCGCCACATCATGCGACGTACCGGTAATAGGGCAGAAATATTTTCACCCGTTCGGACTTCAGCAGCGGCTGGGGCTGAATACGCACGGCGGGTTAAACGATGCTAAATTTTCAAAACCGTTGTACTATTGCATTGAAAGGAGATTTTTATGATGAAAGCCGGACGATCCTCATTGATCAGCGGTGCGATTTACCTATTGGCGTCGCTGGTGATATTGGCAGGTGGGGGCATTTCCAAGGTGATGGCCACGCAGGCATGCATCCCGTCTTCGGGTGGCACACCGATGATTTTGTCTTCACAGGCCGATTCTCGCCCGCTTGCCAAGCGGACCGGCCAAGGGGCCTCAATGCCCGCCACTAAGGCGAAACAGACAATTACCATTACAGTCTTGCCGGGTAAGAAAACCGGAATTAAAGGGCCGGATGGCTTGCACCATGACATGATCGTCCCGTCGAATTTTGTGCTTTACAAAGGGCAGAGGACGACACTGGTTATTTATAACTACGATGAAGGCCCGCATACAATCACATGTGGTGCGTTGGGGCTGAACATCATCATAAAGCCGGCGGTTAAAGCCGGAAAGATTCCTTCGCGAACGGTTTGCATCTTCACGCCGAGAAAAAAGGGGACTTTTCGTTGGCACTGCGTGATGCCCTGCGATGGCGGCGGCCATCACTGGGCGATGTCCCAGAGCAAGCAGGGTCTCTGCCAAAATGGGTATATGGCGGGCTATTTTATCGTGCTGCCATAACGGGCGATGAAGGACTTCATGTTAAGTGCAGATCAGCCGCGAGATAAAATTCTCCCGTCTGCGGCGGTAAGGTTTCTCACCAACTGACTCAAGGCCAGACTCCGCGGCCGGAGATTCTGGCGGATTTCAACAAGCTGCTTAGCGGGGTCAAGGAGGAATTCAAGCTCTCCTGATGCACGGAGCCGGCGCCCCGACGGAGGCCCTTTTCACGAAAACACGCGTCTGCAGGGCGGGCGATCATCCAATCGCACGGGCTGGGGCCATTACGAAAAAAAACGGCTGCGATGTTTGGATAACGCGGGGGCGCTGATATATGATTGAAAGTTTGGCCTGGCTGGGGAAAAGTCACCTGGATACCGGAGCCGGTGGAGTAGTTGAATGGCGCTTAGACACATCCGCATCATCGGTGCCCGCGAGCACAACCTCAAAAATGTAAGCTTGGATATTCCACGGGATCAGATGGTGGTCATCACCGGGCTTTCAGGCTCGGGTAAAAGCTCGCTGGCATTTGACACTATCTATGCCGAGGGGCAGCGGAAATATGTGGAATCGCTCTCGGCGTACGCCCGGCAGTTTCTGGAACAGATGCAGAAACCGGACTGCGATGAAATTGAGGGCCTCCCCCCCACCATCGCCATTGAACAGCGGAGCGGATCGAGCAATCCGCGGTCAACTGTCGCCACGACAACGGAAATCTATGACTACATGCGGGTGCTCTGTGCGCGGGTCGGGCTGCCGCACTGCTGGGTGTGCGGAACTCCGATTGCCAGCCAGAGTTCGACGCAAATTGTGGACAATATCCTCGCCTGGCCGGAGGGGACGCGGATCATGGTGCTCTCGCCGCTGGTGAAGGGGCAAAAGGGAGCCCACCGCGAGGTGCTGGAAGCGATGACACGGCAGGGCTTTGTGCGCTGCCGCGTTGATGGGGATATTTATGAAATCAAATCCGCTCCGGCGCTGGATAAAAAATTCAAGCATTCCATCGACGCGGTCGTGGATCGACTGGTGATCAAACCGGAAATCCGCACCCGGCTGGCGGATTCGGTGGAGCTTTCGCTGAAGCTTGCCGACGGGCTGGTGATCATCGCCCGCGAAACCGACGGAAAGTGGGCGGACCATACGTATTCGAGTAAATATGCCTGCCCGCACCACCCGGAATCATCGCTATCGGAACTTTCGCCACGGCTCTTTTCGTTCAACAGTCCCTACGGGGCCTGCCCGGGCTGCGACGGGCTGGGGACGATATTGGAATTTGATCCGGAGTTGATCGTGCCGGACCCGTCACTGCCGGTGGCCGATGGAGCGCTGGAGCCGCTGCGGCGCAACGGGAAGCGGATGAATATTTATTACAACCGGATGCTGCGGCAGTTCTGTGAGAACTTCGGTGTCGACGGGAGCACGCCGTATGAGGATCTGGATAAGAAAATTGCCCAGATTCTGATGTACGGCACCACCGCCAAGGATAAGACGCGCTACGGGCACGCATTTGAAGGGGTTTTGCCGCACCTGGAAAAACGCTTTCACAACACGGAGAGTGAATTTGTGAAATCGCGGCTGCATCAGTATTTGAGCGAACAGCCGTGCGAAAAGTGTGGCGGTGCCCGGCTCAAACCCCAGGCACTGGCGGTAAAGGTGGCCGGCAAAAATATCCGCGAGATGGCGGCGATGACGGTGGCCGAATCGCTCGAGTTTTTCAAGGGCATCGCGCTCAAGGGAGAGCAGGAAATTATTGCGGCGCCGATTCTGAAGGAGATTATTTCCCGCCTCGGCTTCATGAATAATGTCGGATTGGGATACCTGACGCTGGATCGGCAGACGGGGACGCTTTCCGGCGGCGAAGCGCAGCGAATCCGGCTCGCGACGCAGGTGGGATCAGGATTGGTGGGTGTCTGCTACGTGCTGGATGAGCCGACCATCGGTCTGCATCAGCGCGATAATGAACGACTGATCAAAACCCTGCGGCATCTGACCGACATCGGCAACACCACCATCGTGGTGGAACATGACGAAGACACCATCCTCGCCGCCGACTGGCTCATTGACGTGGGGCCGGGGGCCGGGTCGCACGGCGGGCGGATCATGGCGCAGGGGCCGGTGCAGGAGGTGCTTAAATCGCGCGAGAGCATCACGGCCAAATATCTCACCGGTGAATTTCAGATCACGGTACCGACCGAGCGGCGTCATGTGGACCCAGCGCGGGTGCTTAAGGTGATCGGTGCGGAAGAAAATAATCTGCGGAATATCGATGTCACCTTTCCGCTCGGGGTGATGGTTTGCGTGACGGGTGTTTCGGGGTCGGGAAAATCGTCGCTCGTGAACCATGTGCTGCTGCGGGCGCTTAAGCGGCATTTTTATGCAAGTCGGGAACACCCGGGAAAGCACCGCCGCCTTCAGGGGCTGGATAATGTGGATAAGGTCATTGAGATTGACCAGTCGCCGATCGGACGAACGCCGCGCAGCAACCCTGCAACTTATACCGGAGTATTTGATCTGATCCGCCAGCTGTATGCCCAGACGCGCGAGGCGCGGATGCGCGGTTACGCGTTGGGGCGCTTCAGTTTCAATGTGACCGGCGGGCGGTGTGAAAGCTGCATGGGGCAGGGTGTGAAGCGGATTGAAATGCACTTCCTCCCGGATGTGTTTGTGGTATGCGATGAATGCCGCGGCACCCGCTACAACCGTGAGACATTGGAAATAAAATATCGCGGAAAATCGATTGCCGACGTGCTGGCCATGCGGGTGGAGGAGGCCCTGCAGTTTTTTGACAATTTTTCCCATATTCGGGCGCTGCTCGGTGCGCTCAACGATGTGGGCCTCTCCTATGTGCAGCTCGGGCAGTCGAGCACAACCCTTTCGGGCGGCGAAGCGCAGCGGATTAAACTGGCCACCGAGCTGGGTAAACCGGCCACCGGCCATACGGTGTACATTCTGGACGAGCCGACCACGGGGTTGCATTTTGCGGATATCCACAATCTGCTGCACGTATTGAATCGTCTGACCAACGCAGGCAATACGGTGATTGTCATCGAGCATAATCTGGATGTGATCAAATGCGCGGATTGGATCATCGATATGGGGCCGGAAGGGGGTGCTGGCGGCGGCACGGTGGTGGCCACGGGTACGCCGGAGGATATCGCCGCCCATCCGCGCAGCCATACCGGCCGATTTCTCAAGACCAAACTGGAATCCCGCCCGCTGGCGGAGGCGGTCTGAGGCATGGAATGGACGGGGCAGTCGGCATTATGGTTTTCCCGCGAGGCGCTGCGGCAGATCGACCTCCGCGCCGAAGCCGACTATGGCCTGACGCCGGTTGTGCTGATGGAAAATGCCGGTCGCGAGCTGGCCCATATCACCCATAAATATACCGAGCCGTCATCAGAAATATTAATTCTCATCGGCCGGGGGAACAACGGCGGAGACGGTTTGGTGGCGGGGCGACATCTGGCCAACGCGGGATACCGGGTGACATTCGCCTCGCCGTGGGCGGCGGATGAATTTTCTCCCCTCGCCGCCGCCGGGTTTCGGACGGCCCGGGCCATGGGCCTGCCGCTGCGGGAGCGATTTGACGCCGCAGCAATGAGAGCGTGGCGGGATCGCAGCGCCGTGCAGGATGTGATCCTCGACTGCCTCTTTGGAGTCGGGCTTAACCGCAACATGGAGGCCCCCATCTGTGAACTGATCACGGCGGTGAACGAATCCATGCGCCGTGTGATGAGTTGTGATATTCCATCCGGGCTGGATTGTGATACCGGGCAGACCTGGGGAGAGTGCATCTATGCATCGCATACGGTGAGTTATTGCGGCATGAAAATCGGCTTTCATCACCCCACCGCGATGGCGGCTCTCGGGCAGATATCCATTGGCGATATCGGCGTACCGCTGAAACTTCTGGCAGAACTGGCGCTGCCGGAACCGACATGATGCCGGATGGCAAAGACTCGCGGCGGCCTGATGCGGCGCGGGCCGGGGCATGGGCTGCCCCCCATCGTGCAGGAGCGGGAAAACCGGATGATGTGCAATAAAACTGACATTCCAATCGCTCCATCCATTCGCGTGCTGACACCGCACGGGACGGGCGCTATTGCCGTCATTGAACTTCGCGCCGCGGGCGCCGAAGAGATCATTTCCGCCCTTGCCGGAAAGCTTAAGTCGGGCGTGGCATTAAGATCAATTGCGTCTGACGACGGCGTCATCGATGAGGTGCTTATCGTACGCCGTGCACCGAATCATTATGAACTTCACTGTCACGGCGGCGTCATGGTGGTGGAGAAGCTGGTGCGAAGGCTGGCGCAATGCGCGGGTGACGACGGACTGGGCGCAGAAGCCCTGGAACATTGGCGTCACCCGCGATCCGATATCCCGCCCGTGGAAACCCTCTGGGGTTTGCGCATGCTGGCCCAAGCCCGGCGCAACAACCTCGGTCGCTGGGCGATGAAACATAAGTCGGCACTGAAGGCCGATGGACTGGTCAACATAAAGCGTGAAGCGCAGTGGATCGCCGCCGCTTCGGCCGATCTGCATCGGTTTTTGAGCGGTGAGGTCCGCATGGCCATGATCGGCCCGCCCAATGCGGGAAAATCGTCGCTGGCGAATTTCTGGCTGGGCCATCCGATGAGCGTGACCAGCGATATTCCAGGCACCACGCGCGACTGGGTGGAACAGACGGTCATTGTGGCAGCCGATGATATTGACATGGCGGCCCGACTCACCGATACCGCCGGCATGCGGCACACCGAGGATGAACTCGAACGGCTTGCGATTCATCGCGGCATCGACGCATTGTCGGGGGTGGACATCATTCTGGTCGTCATGGACGCCACACAGTTGGGAACACTGGAGCACCTTGCGGATGAGGCGTGGGCGTGGGCAGAGAGTCACGGCGTTGGGGATCAATTGCGTGCATCGCGTTGGCTGGCGGTGGGCAATAAATGCGATCGGCTGGAGCGGATGCCGGGAGCGGGAGTTGGCGGATCGAATGCGGTGTGGATCAGTGCGATTCGCGGAACGGGGATTGTCGACTTGCAGCGACAGGTGCTGAAGTTGCTGGGGGCACCCCGCAGCCTGCGCTTTCCCGTTTTATCCTCAGCCCGAATTGAGCAACTCTCACGGGTCATTGCCGCCCGTGACGAGGCGGACATGCTGGCGGCACTGGATCGAATGGCCGCCGACGATGAATTACTTTTTTAATGTATCAGGCCCGGAGTGGGCCGCCCTATTCCCAGTCGTGTGAGATGCTGTGCCGGAGGGCAGCTTCCTGGCGCGGGGCATCAGTTTGAAAAGTGTCTGTATATGATGGCCGTCGTTGATGCGGTAGACGATCCGGATGTGCCGATGCTGGGACTGAGCGATGGCATGCACCGCCTGCAGAAATTTTCCCTTATCACGGGTGAGAATGAAGATCGGCCGGTCGGAAGGAAAATGCCTCTGCTGCATCTGCAGCGGGCTTTCGATGGGAAGAATATGATTGGCGTAATACAGAACGCCCAGCCAGATTTCGTCGCCGGTCAGCGTATAGATGGGATGGCGACCCGCAATGGCCATCATTTCCCGGGTTGGCTGCCGATACCGGCTGACCTGATACCCCCTGCCGGTAAAATAGGCCCAGTTGACGGAGAGCATCAAAAGCCAGGATGCAGCGGCAAAGATGCCGAAGGCGGCGATAAACCTGCGATTGAACTCCAACCGCCAGATGAGAACGCCGGCGCATGCAAGGATGGCGGCCAGCAAACACCAGCCGGGAAGTGTGAGGGTGTTCAGAGCCGGCTTGAGCAGCGAGAGTGCCTGCATCAGCGTCCAGTGAGAGTCATGCCAGACGGGTGGCCGGTGGGATAGCGCGGTGAGGATCGCGACGACGGCAAACCCGACTCCCGTACCGATGAACAAAATGGCCTGTGCCGCCAGCATGAGACCGGCGGGCTTTTCGATGGGAACCTCGCGTTTGAGGCGTACAAATTCCTGCCACACCACGCCAATGAGCAAAGCCGCAAATGGAAATTGCTGCAGGGCGTAGCGCTGCTTTTTCTGATGCGGAATCGTCAGCAGAACGAGCCCCGCCACCAGCACGATCCAGAAGAGCCAGCGGCCCCGTTTCTCCGTTTCATCGGGGGCGGGATCGGAATTCGTCGGCAGGAACGGGACGGCGAGGCCGGCCATCAGGGCGATGGTCCACGGGAATACCCATGCCAGCATGCC
>JAJZNY010000479.1 GCA_021852245.1 Planctomycetota bacterium
GCTGCATACGGTCGTGTCATGGTGAGCTTTTCGAAGCCCGCCTCCATTGTGCAATTTCCGCGATTCTGTGGTGGAGGTTGCTCGTCTTTCAGAAGCATATCATCGATATTGCCCGGTAGAAGTTGTGCCAACCTCAAGGGCGATCACTGCCGCGGATGGTGCTTGCGATGGACCGATTGCAGGCGGTCGGCATCCACATGCGTGTAGATCTGCGTGGTGGCGATATTGGCATGGCCGAGCAGTTCCTGTACCACGCGCAGGTCCGCACCGCCGGAGAGCAGATGCGTCGCAAAGGTGTGCCGCAGCGCATGGGGATGCACGCCGCGGATGCCCGCCCCTTTGGCAATCTGATCCAACCGCTGCCAGAGGACAATTCTATTAATCGGACGACCGGAACGGCTGACGAACACCCGGTTTGAAGCAAGCCCCTTGACCGCCAGCAGACGGGGCCGCAGGTCTGAAATATATTTCAACACCGCCTTCTGCGCGGGGACGCCGACCGGGACGATGCGCTCCTTTTTTCCTTTTCCCAGTACGCGGATCACTCCGAGATCCAGGTGCAGTTGCTCCATGGTAAGATCGGCCAATTCAGATGCCCGCAAACCGCAGGCGTAGAATAATTCAATAATCGCCTGATCTCGCAGGGCCAGCGGATGATCCGGATTAACGGCCTTGAGAAGCGCATCAATTTCCACGCGGCCCAGCACATCCGGCAAGCGCCTCCAGCCGTGCGGTGTTTCCATGAATTCGGTGGGATTATCGCTGCGCCAGTTGCGATTCTGGGCATAGCGGTAAAACATTTTGAGGGTGATGGAATGTCGAATGATGCTGGAAATCTGCATGTTCCGATCCACCTGCAGATGACGGAGATAACCGGCGATATCCGCGGCCTCGCTGCGCCGCAATAATGTTTTCCGGGCGGCCAGATAGGCGGCAAAATCGATCAGGTCGCGGCGATAGGCCAGCGACGTATTTTCAGAGAGCCCCAATTCCGTCTCGATGTAGGTAATAAACGCACCGACATCCTGCCGATCCTGCCCGGCGAGCGGATCGGGTTTAGTCTCATCGGGTTTTGCTCTGGTCGATTTCACTCAGGCCATCCGTTTCCTGCCGACCTTGCGGACCTGCATCATGATTCGGGCGATGGAGTGGGGCCATTTTCCGTCGGTTGCACGGTTTCACCGGAAAATTCCATTACCGCGCCCGTCTCGCCGTGGTCGTGCCATTGCTCGATGCGCCGTACCACGTCGGCTTCATGCATCAGATCGGCCGGTGATAAGTATAACCCCGGATCGCGCGAGCGGTTGAGATGATAGGTGAGCATGGCGGGCACATCGTCTGCAAGGGCCCCGACCCCGTCGGGCATGGGGATTTCATGCAAGCTTTGTATCCACCGCCGCACCAGCGCCGGACCTTCGGTTGTTATCTGCGCCGCCTGCACAGGCGGCAGCGCCGTGCACATCCCGGGCACGAGAAGCCAAGGCTCAATCCAGCGACGTGTTGAGCCCCGCTGAAGGGCAATATATTTCCATTGATCCATCGGCCCCCATCCCTGTATGGGTGAGTCGAACATTTCTGCCAGCGACGTAAGCTGCGTTTTCATCTTTGCCGCCGCCCGGAAATTCATCTCCACTGCGGCCCGCTTCATCTGATCTTCGCAGATTCGGTACCAGTCCAGTTCCGTTACTTGCGTCACGCTGCGGGTCAGCGGCGCCACGGCTGAAAGCAGTTTGGTCGCCTGTCGCACGCGGGTGCGGTAAGCCTCCATCGATTCCGAGCCGTCGCACGGGGCAGGGCATTTGCCCATCTCTTTGTATGCACACGGCTGGCCATGGGGATATTGACGCAAAATCTCCTCGTACCGGCAGAGCTCAAAATGCTCGAGCATCCAGTCGGCAAGGTCGCGCGCGGCGCGGCGCGATGCGAACGGTCCGAAGAGAGTTCCTTCACAACCTGCCGCCCGGTTCTGCACATCCACGGATGGCGGTCGACGGGCACCTCCCGATTCCACCCGCAGATACCAGGCCGGCCGCCAGGCCAGCAGCGAGCGATAGGTGTCGGGGTAATACTTCCGGCTCGCCAGCAGATACCACCAGTTGGCGGCAAAAGCACTGTTGACATGACGCCAGCTCACATGGGTCGTGATGGCTTGATAATCGGTTTTGTGCGCAGAGCGATCGGGTCCGAGACGCAGCGTGATGGCGTGTTTGAGATTGGCTGTTGTCGCCAACAGGATGGGTTTGTCGTGGGCCAAAAACATGTAAACAGCGGCTCGCGACCGGACATTTTCGGCCGTCGTCTGCGCGATGGATACGTGAAGGTCAAAAATTTCGGTCTGAGCGGGCGGCGGCGTTACCGCACCGGAATCCGCGTTGTGATCCGCATCCGGTTTCACAGCAACATGCCGGTAATAACCGCTTCAAATACCAGATTGTCGTTGCAGACGCCCTGACAATCCGCTACCACGCGGCGGCTTGAAACGGACTTGAGCCGCGCAATGAGATACAGCTTTGATGGGGGACGAACGGTAGCGCGAAAACGCGCTTCATCAAGTTTCACAAAACCCATGAACCCTTCGTGCGGCGTGAGCAACTTATGGCCGATGGAGCAGAGTTGTGCGGCAGCTTCCAGCATGATAACGCCGGGCATGATGGGTTCTCCGGGGATATGGCCGCGAACCCAGAATTCATTCATCGTCACTTCCTTGAGCCCCACTAAGGTGGGAGGATTGGGATCGACATAGATGACGGAGGTGAGTTGCTCCATTTCGTGGCGATGCGGATTAATTTTACGAATGGCTTCAATGTCGTAGGCGACATGGTTGAGGTCGACGTGTTTCAAATCCAGAATCAGCGGCGGTGCCATGCATATTCCCAATAAAAACCGATGTCATCAAATCGCAGCCCAACCCTGCCCGTCGAACGATCCCATACCGCGACGCTTTAAGTCACTTGGAGCAACTCGGTGGGAGAAAATATAAAGGTTCCGGGCCGTACTGGCAAAGGTGAATGATTTTCCGCGTAAATGGATTCCGGCTGCCCACAGATGCGGGTAGCGTTTGTTGGACGGGGGAAAATTGAAAATCGCTGCATCTCATCGATGGAGCGACGCACGGATCAGGCGTAGGCGAAACAGATTAACCCGGCGGCGCTTCCTGATGTGACGGGGTATCGCCAGCGCGTAATTCGAGGATTCTCACGCGAATGGCCTGTGCAGTCTGGCGAATTTCCTGCATGGTCTTGCGAACACGCGTTCCTGCCACTTTGTTTCCGCCTTCCGCCTTTTCGAGGTCTACTGCGCACTGCTCGACAAGGCTTTTAAGATGTTCATATTCCTTCATGTTGACTCCTTAACTTTCACAACCACGCGAGCGCCAAACCGCCAGAGAACATCGTAACAACTCCCGACCAAATCCTACAAACTTTTATCGGCGAAATGGGAAAAAAATGGCACATAAGTTCACGTTTACGATAATCAAAAAGGTCCTATAACCATAATTCCTAAACCACACATAACGCCTGGGAACACTAAGTTTTATGCAGCTAAACTCGTTATGACCACGAGAAGCTCCGATCTGATGCGAAATCAATCCATCAGCGATCTGACGACTTCATCGATGCTGGCCCAGTGCGGGCGTCGGCCATCCCCGTATTCTGCCCGGATTGCCTTTCTGGAGGGGCAACACCCAGCCCGCCGACGATTGCCCTCTCACTTTTGGCGCCTTTCTTCGATGCCAAAGAAGTCGGATGTGCAGATCGGACTGGAGATTGGGTCGTCACCGTTACCGGTTTGATGACGGCCTTGGGCACACCGGGCTTGGAACGTGTCAGCGAGATCGACTCAGCCCTGCTGTCAGGAATCACTTTACCCGCAGAGTGAACTGTTGCTGGCTGCAGAAACGACGGCACATCCCTTCGGGCCGGTGGATGGGCAAGCCAGATGGTACCGCCGATCAAACCCACCAAGCCGGCCACGGCCGCCACACCCAGCCAACGGCGTATTCGGTTGAGTCGCATATTGCCAGCCTGCATTTTTTGGTCAATCTTCTTCGCCAATTCGCCGTTGAACGTCGCCCAATCGAGCATCGGCAATCTGGACGACCAGTCTGCCATCACTTCATTGAGTTGCTTATGATCCGCAAGCCAGCGTCGGCACTCAGGATTCGAATCGATCAATTGAATCGCTTTCCGGCGTTCCGGCTCCGAGAGTGTGCCGTCGGCATACCGACTGATGAGATATTCCATTTCTATCTGATCCATGGGCTACCACGTTTCACATCATACATCGGAGCGCATCGGCTGCTCCGGTGCGAAGACACCATCACCCGAACATTAACGGCCTATTCTTCCAGAAACTCCGCCAGTTCACGTCGGAGTTCCCGGCGTGCAGTGAATACATACCACTTCACCGCTTCCACCGAGCAACCGAGAATTTCCGCGATCTGTTTCTGCGGCAATTCGCGGATGGTGAATAAAACCAGCGCTGCCCGCTGCCGATCGGGCAATTTACTCATGGCCCGGTCGATGGCAGCGCGAAATTCTTTGGAATGCGTCGCGAAATCGGGCGATGAACCGGCCGCCACCACATCGCTGAGCGTATCCCCTTTTGACTCGCGTCCCGGCGCCGGCGCATCGAGCGACACGAGACGACGCTTGTTTCGAGCACGTCGGAAATTCAGTCCGCGATTCGTGACGATTCGCATCAGCCAACTTCCGAAACGGGCACCATCCTTGAGCGATCCAATCCGCTCAAAAGCCCGCAAAAAGCAGTCTTGGAGCAAATCCGATGTATCATGCGGATTATCCAAAAGCCGCAATGCGATGGCTGCGCATTGCCGCTGATACTGGCCGACCAGCGCCATAAACGCCTCTCGGTCGCCCGACTGCGCCAATCGCACCAGTCCGCGCTCTGCATCGGCTTGCGCCGCCCGCGATCCATCACCTGACGGATCCAGGTCCGGATCTTGCGAGAATTCCGGTCTGCTAGTCATATTGACACTCCTACCGGCCCATCGGTTAGCAATCGAACCTTTCACATGATCGGCCCTGATTATAGCACTTGGGCAACGGATCTCGGAAACATCGAAGCTTCGCCTCTCAACGGCCAGCGAAGTCCCAGTATCCTGCCGATGCATTCAATACGCCAAGGAGGCCTTTTACGCCGAAGTCAGGCCGACGGCCAATTCCGCCACAAATCGCCCTGCGGACTCCGCCGGGTCCGTCCCGGCTTGAATCGCCGCCGTCATTCGCCGAACCAGAGCACTGCCGACAATGACGCCGTCGGCCTTGCCGACCAGCGCCCGCACGTGCGCCGGTGAAGATATCCCAAAACCTACGCAGATCGGCCGGGAGGTTACCTTTTTGATGTCAGCGATTTTCTCTTCCAAACCGGTTGGCAGCGCTGCACGCTCACCCGTGATTCCGCTGACTGAAAGATAGTACACAAATCCCGTGCACCAGTGCACGATTTCGTTCCGCCGGGCCGAAGGGGTGGTGGGCGCTACCAGCAGAGAGGCTCTGAGTTCCGCACGCGTAAGCTCCTCGACCACCGCCGGGGCCTCCTCCAGCGGCAGATCGGGCAGCACCATACCGCTGAAACCCGCATCGCGGCACGCCTCAGCCAGTTCTCGCGTGCCGATCTTGAAAATAATACTGAAGCTCGTCATCGCCATCAGCGGGACGGTAAGTCCCGCCCGACGTGCGCTGCTTATGGCACTGAGGATGCCGGAGACGGTTGCCCCCGCCGAAAGGGCACGATAATAACTTTCCTGAATCACGGGGCCGTCGGCGATGGGGTCGGAGAACGGCATACCAACTTCGATGCATCCGGCGCCTGCCGCCTGTATGGCCAAGAGTGTCGGGCCGAGCATGTCCAGCGACGGATAGCCGGCAGTTATGAACGGGCATAGTATCGTGCGACCGGGTACAAAGGCAGTATCGATTGCATTCATTTATGCACACTTCTCACTTCATATTTCCAAGGCGAAAAAAGAAAGACCCGCTGCAGGACAGCGGATCTTTCAATGATGAACGACGACATACGGCAACGTCAGATTAATCGCCCGGTTCAAGGGGGTGAACATAATAACCGACCATCGCAAGGAAACGATTGGCGTCAAGCACCGGGATCGACAGCGATTGGGCTCTTGTCTGGAGCGAGTTATACCGGGCCAACGATTCACTCTGCATTTTTGCCATAGCCGAATTATCTGCGGATGGCGTCGCCGGAGCGACGGTGGTCGACGGAGGTGATCCGAGCACAACAAAATCTGTCTGGCTGGTGAGGTGATTGACCACCCGTCCGCCCCATGCCTCGATCATGCGGACAATCTGTCGGCGACCTGCGGCTGAGGGAACCCCGTTGCCGTTGACATCAAAATCACCATAGACCACAAACGTGTAATGCCGATGGAGGTCCCGCGAGTACACCGGGTTGGCGATCAGATCGCCGGGATAAATCGCCTGATTGAAGGCGACATGGGTGATACGGGCAACGGAGGCATATTCTCCGACCTTGGTGATGACGATGGAACCTTTGCCACCGGCATGTTTGCCGCTGGAGATTCCTGCCTGAGCACTGTAAACGGCGAAGCTCAGACCGACACTGACATGATCGGCCCGGCCGAGATTGATGTAGACCAGATCACCATTGGGTGAAACTTTTAATACCTTACCGGCGGCTTGCGCCTCGATGGCATCGGCTCCCTGGCTGGGCGGACGCGAACCGGCAATGGTTGCCCGCAACTGCGCGATCGTCATGTCTTTTCGGGCGAGTTCCTGTTTATATTGCTGAGTCTGCACCACCTGGTTGCGGAGATCCGACACATATTTGGTCTGCTGGGCGGATATCTGCGACTGAAAGCCCGAAGCCTGTGTAGCCACCTGCGATGCGAGACTGTTACGCTGAGTCGTGAGCGCGGCAATGCGAGCCTCCGCCTCGGTCAACTTACTCTTCATCGCGGCAACATTGGCATTAAAGGACGCCTCCACCGAATGAAACCGCCGCCGATAGTTGCGATAAAGTGCGTGGTATTCATCGGCACTTTTATTGGCGGCCGCCAACTGCGTGCCAAGGGTCTTCAGAGCCTTAATGAGCGGCGTGCCGGTTGGCACGCCCACTGCGGTCAGGGCGGTATTGGCGGTTCCCGTCACACCCACAATCTGGGCTACCGGGGCGCTGGTACCGGAGATGGTCTGCTTGAGTTCTGAAATCTGCTTGAGAAGTTGCTGCACTACGGTACGGTCGGGCGAAGCCGCCGAAATCAAGCGGCTGAGGCTCGGGTTTTGCTCAGACATGGGAGACACGTAGAGCGCCAACTTGCTTTTCGCTGACGAGGCCTCCTTTTGCAATTTGCCGACCTGCAGATAGAACACGATTGCCAGAGCAGCTGCGATCACAAAAAGGAATGCGAGAAATATTGTGCCGATTGGGAGCGCGCTGCGATTTTGTTTACTCATCGCCATCGGTAAGTGCCTCCAATGCCAAAACCGAAACCCTTGGCGGCGTGGTCGAATTGCGTCTTGTGCAGGCACACACCTGCCGACACCCGATTAACCTCTGGCCCGCCGACCAACTCAATAATCGCCGGACATGCCGCTATGGTCAAGCGCTCGGAGTCATTGGGCTTAAAAATCTTCCAACACAGTAGTTGAAGTTGCCTTATCCGGATGGATATCTACCGCCCACTCAGTTGGCGCAATTTCACCCGTTCGCGGTACCCGCAGCTGGATTCCATCTTGCTTGATTGTGCCAAGCGACCGTAATTTCGGCAGACAAAGGAAAAACTTTATATTTTATATTTGCGAATTTATGCAATGGGTGTCAAAATTAAGGGATCATTATGGGATTGATAAGATTTTTGTTGACTTGACCCCCTGAATATGCTAATCTTTTCCTCGGAGGCGGTGCTTAGATCGCTGCGGCGATTAGACACCAAAAATCATATCCTCCCAAGTAAAGGTGATCGCATCGGGCTATGGCCCGTTCAGCGGTAGCCAGGGAAGCAGACAGCAAGAAATTAAGGTTTGGCCATTCGGATCGTGCCGGTTTTGTTATCGGCTGGACGAAGCGGCCCGTATCTATCGAGGAGAGAGTCGATGAAGTACGGAATGCAGAGGTGTGCATTGGGTGGAAACCGAAAAATAATCATCACGGCCGTAGCCGCCTGCTTGTCGGGATTTTTCGGTTTGGCGGTTAATGCGGGTGCCACTACAACGGTGGTAAACTATGACGCCGACGGCCCGGCCTCCATGGCCTACGCAGGTATAAATTCGCAAACTTATTGGGAGTTCGGCGGCAGCTTGGATAACTCGGCCAAATTTGTCGATCTTGGAAATTCCGGGTTTTCCAGTGCAACCGGCGGCGTACCGTCACCCGCCCAATACAACATCAACAATGAAAAAGTATGGGTTTATGTGCTCAACCAGGCGGGCAACGGCCGAGCCAGCACCGATCCGGTTGAAGGTGGCGCACTCACGCAGGTGGATTCAGATCAGCAATATCTGGCAGGCCTGATCAGCATCGGCACCTTGTTGCCGGCCCCGTTGCCCGGTATCCCGTATCCACCCGCTCCAACGTACAATGTCCGGTCGTACG
>JAJZNY010000017.1 GCA_021852245.1 Planctomycetota bacterium
CTGCCCGCTCTACTTTCTACTGCTCGACTCTCACTTTTCTGGCCGGCCCCGCCGGCCGCCTCTGCGGTGAAAAACAGTACTTACCGTCGTGCATCGCACGGCTCCCTATTTGCTCTACTTTCTACTGTTCAAATCTCACCTTTCTGCTGGCGCGGCCCTGCCCGCCAGCAACTCCGCCACCACCTTCGGCACCTGCACCAGCGGAGAATACGCCCCATACCACTGCTCAAATTTCGCCCGGCACAGCGGCCGCATCGCACCAAGCCGCTCCGGGTTATCCGTCGCCTCCTTCAGCACCCGCGTCAGATCCTCCGCACTCCGGTTCTTAAACAGCCACCCCGTTTTGCCCGGCTCCACCAGATCAATCGCCGCCCCCGCCGCATCGCTCGCAATCACCGGCGTCCCCGCCCCCATCGCCTCCGACACCACAATTCCGTGCGGCTCATAAACCGACGGCAGCACAAACGCCTCCGCCTGCCCCGCCAACCCCTTGGTACCACCGATCGTGGATGAGGCCCACGCCCTTCTCTCCAACGCCGCCACGCGGCTTAGATTCGGGGTCGCGGGAATTTCGGGATGCGTGGAAAAATATGATTGACCACGCGGAGCAGATCGCCCCATCCTGCGGGTAGCGAATGAGTGCGATACCGCCCGTTGCTGAAAGTTTGCCAGCGCGGTCTGCCGTCGGCTCCCAATTCCCATCAAGCGGCTATTAACGCAAGCCCGGCACTGAGCCTGTATTTAGCACCAAATGCGGCTAAACAACGATCGGCTCCGGCTCGCGCCCTCGGTGCGGGCCTGCCCAAGGTGATCTGAAAGGGCCCCAGTCCCTCGTATGGTTCAGGGGGGAAAAGAGACCGCACGGCGAGCCACTGCGATCACCACCGAAAAGGGCGCCGGCGTAGCGGCCTGAAGGACGCCCCGCTACAATAGCCACATGTAGGATAGCGTTGCTTTAGGGGCCTTAGGGTGGCATCACCAGAATCTAATGCACAGGTAATCACCCCAGAAACCGCACCCAACGGAGATGCCTCCGCAAGGACCGTCTCTCCCGTCTCAACGCGAGACAAAATCCGCCGCCTCCTCTGGAGCATGGTCCAAAACACCCTTTACCGCTACTCCTTCCACACCTGGTCCGGCTGGCGAGCCTTCCTCCTTCGCTGCTTCGGCGCCAAAATCGGACGAAACTGCATTATACGTCGAACCGTGAAGGTTTATTATCCGTGGCAGTTGGAGGCTGGCGATCTGGTGATCGTTGGCGACGCGGTTAACCTCTATTGCCTCGGCAAAATTACCCTCCGCGACCGTTGCATGGTCAGCCAGGAGGCGTACCTTTGTGCTGGCACGCACGACTACACGCGGCTTGACCTGCCGCTGGTCACAAAGCCGATCACGGTCGGCGAGGAGGCGTGGGTGTGTGCCCGGGCATTCATCGGCCCCGGCGTGACGGTTGGCGAGGGCGCCGTTGTCGGAGCATGCGCCGTGGTCATGAGCGATGTAGCGCCTTGGAAAATCGTCGCCGGGAACCGGGCAACGGTGGTTGGCGAAAGGCGGCTGCAAGAGTGAGCAAGCCCGGATGGAGAGCAAGTCATGAGCGAGCAAGGGAATTACTCCGTACTCATTTTAACAAAAAATGAAGAAGCGAACCTGCCTTACGCGCTGGAAAGCACCATCGGCAGGGCCGCGGAAACCTTCGTCCTCGATTCCGGCTCCACCGATCGCACACGCGACATCGCCGAATCCATGGGCGCCAAATTCGTCCACCAGCCGTGGCTCGGCTTCGCGCGGCAGAAGAACTGGGGCATCGACAACCTCCCCTTCAAGACCCCGTGGGTCTTCATCCTCGACGCAGACGAAGTCATCACGCCGGAACTCGCCCGTGAGCTCGCTGAAATATCCAATAAAAATACTTGCGAGGAAGACGGCTTCTACGTCAACCGCTTCTTCGTCTTCCTTGGCAAACGCATCAACCATTGCGGCTACTACCCAAGCTGGAATCTCCGCTTCTTTCGTAAGGGCAAGGCTCGCTACGAGGAACGCGAAGTGCACGAGCATATGGTGGTCAATGGAAAGATCGGCTACCTGCACGGCGAGATGAAACACAACGATCGGCGCGGAATGGAGCACTACATCGCCAAGCACAATCAATACAGCACGCTCGAAGCTCGCGAGATGCTGCGTGTGAAATATGGCGCCTCCTCCACCGCTGATCTGCATGCGAGTTTCTTCGGCGGCCCGATTGAACGCCGCCGCTGGCTGAAGGAAAAAATCTGGCCACGGCTGCCCGCAAAATGGCTGATGCGCTTCCTGTTCATGTACATCTACCGGCTCGGCATCATGGACGGAGCCGTCGGCTTCCATTTCTGCTTTTTCCTCGCCGCGTACGAGCATCAGATCTCGCTCAAGCGCGTAGAGATGGAGCGGACCATGGTGGTTCCGGCTCTCAAGCCGCAGCGGGCCCCCGCGCTCACGACGCCCGCGATGCCTGCCATCGCCGGTGGCTCGCTGGCAGCGGCCTGATGTTAACCTGCATGGGAATCGGGCGGAGTCGTTGCTGATTCGGCTGTCCTGAGGGGGTGGGGCAAACGGGGCTCGTGTCCGATGGCCGTGCCCCCCGGCGGCACATCTTCCGTTACCACCGCGCAGGCGCCCGCGACAGCCTTTGCCCCGATGGTGACGCCCGGCCCGATGAACGCACGGGCGCAAACCCACGCGTCCTCACCGATGGTGATGGGCTCGCGCTCCAGCGGCAGATCGGGCCGGGTGTAATCATTGGCGCTGGCGAACAGATACGCCTCCTGACTGATCATGCACCGATCACGCAGCGTGATCTTCCCCACGCTGTAAAGTTTTACCCGGTCGCCGATGATCACCAGATCACCGATCTCCAGTTGCCACGGGTAATAAATTTTCACCGTTCTACGGATGATGCACTTTCTGCCGATCTTTGCGCCAAAGAGCCGCAGAAGCATCGCCCGCCAGCGAGACCAGGTATGAAACGACCGCCGAAAAAGGGTGACTTCGACGATGCTCCAAAGCGTGCGCTTAACCCGCCAGGATAGCGGGGCGGGTGAAGGAGGGCGCTTTGCAAGCGGGGCCATACGAGCATCCATAATCCGTCCGGCAGCCCGGCCCACTTTCGAACGAAAACGAGCCGGCCATCAAACCTGATAATACCATAGGCACTGGCGGTCCGCATCCACCCGCCACGCCGTTGAGCCCCCGTCGCGGCCAGCGGAAATCGGGGCTTCCGGAGGCCGGTATGTTGCCCCGCTGGCCGCTCGCGATGGTGCAGGTTAGAATAGGTCATCTTTGGGCGAATGACCCTAGGAGAAGCTGAAATACCACCAATGGCTGCTGAACCGACACCCACAGCCCCCGCGCCGCCAGCGCGCCCCCGGATCCTCTGGTTCCAGAACACCCCCGACCATTATTTTGTGCAGATGATGGATACCCTCAACGCGAGTGGCGATATCGAATATTTCGCCGTGTTCCTCTGCCCGCCACCCACCGGTAACGTGCTTTACCAATTGCCAACGACTGCCCCCTGCAAATTCCTCGGCGATCCCGCCGCACCGGCCGGAAAGCGACGGCTGGTCCGCGGGGCGCGGGATTTCATCGCGGGCATGGAGTTTTCCGGGGTAATCGTCGGCGGTTACGACTCCGGTTTCAAGCGGTGGGTGCTTCGCCACTGCCGCCGCCGGGGTATCGCCGCCGCGCTCTTCGCCGATAGCAACATCCGCGGTGAGCGCGGCAAAACAGCCAAGAAAAGGCTTCGGCGTTTCGCCAAGCGAATATTCCTCCGTTGGGTCATCCGCCACGTCGATGCCGTGATACCGTGCAATCGCAGCGGCGTCGCTTATTGGCGTTACTACGGCTGCCCGCGCGAGAAAATCATCCGCAGCACCTATTATTGCGCTGTGGATGTGGCCGTCGCGAACTCCGCAGACCGCGCTGAGCTTTTCCGCCGCTACAACCTCGACCCAGGCTCCCGCTTGATATTTACTGCCGCGCGGCTGATCCCCGCCAAGGCCCTCCACCTGATGGTGGATGCATTCAAAACGTCCGGCCTGCCGGAGCAGGGGTGGGTGTGGGCCGTCGCGGGCGCCGGCCCGCTGCGGGCGGAACTGGAAGCCCGTGCGGGAAAATATAATGGCAGCGCGATCCGCTTCCTTGGCCCGGTCGCACCCGCCGATGTCTCCGCCCTCATGGCCCAGGGCGAACTATTCGTTTTGCCATCCACCTATGAACCGCACGGTATTGTGGTGATGGAATCGATGGCGGTCGGCACGCCCGTGATCGCCAGCGATTGCTGCGGGGCGGCACGGGATTTAGTGAAGCAGGGCGTCACGGGGTGGATGTTCCGAAGCGGCGATGCGGCAGATCTGCGGCGCGTGCTCTTGGCAGCATGTGGGACACCGGACGCCGTGCGGCGGGTCTCTGCCGCCTGCCGTGAGAATTTCGCCCAGTGGTACGGGCGCTACGGGCCGATGGTGGTTGCGCCGAAGGTCGCGGCGAAACTGATCGCAAAATACCGACGGGGGGAGTAGCCCGATCGACCTGCCGGAGGCTTCCCGCGTCAGCCGGGCACGATGGTGAACCCCAGCCGCATACCCGCCGGTGAAATCGCCCAAAACCCGGTACGGCCGCGGACATTAACGACTTGGCCGTAGGGCGTTATCAGCACGCTGCGTACGCTTGGCGGGACCGTAACGCGATACAGCACCTGCCCACCCGCAGTCTGGCGGGCCGCCACCACGAGCCGGCTGCCCCAGTTGATCGCGGGCACCGGCACAGGGGGCCCCGGATTGGCGCCGAGCAGCGCACGGAGCCTGATCAGATAGGCGTTCAGCGCCCGATCGTCTGCCGCCGAAGCACCGGCGTTCGGGGCCGCTGCGTGCGGGTTCCAATAAAGGAGTTCGCCGCACCCCCTTAGCACCAGTTGGTAGATGAGTTCTTTATAATACCTTCCGGATTTAGCATAGCTGCGGTTCGCGACCCACGGCACGACCGGCAGCCGGCTCGATGCCTGCACCGCCTGCAGGTAGATCATCTCGTACCGCAGCAACGCAAATGGGCTGCTGCCGTACTTTTTTCCCCCTTTGACCGTGTAAGCAAGGCCGCCAATCTCGCCGTAAAACGCCGGGCTTTGGCAGTTTCCAAATACGCACGAAAGCGGTTGGTAGTGATCGTTCAAGTCGGGTGCGATGTGTGGGGGCAGCATAATTGCACCGTCAAAGTTGCTTCCGCGGAGATCCGGGTAGACTGCCGTCGCCGGCTGAAAGACGGCCCGGTTCAGGGCTGCCGCGACGACCGACCCCATGAGAAAGTTCCACTTCCGTCGGTGAGGGCCCGCCACCATAACCGACGCCAAGTGCTTAAAGCCGAGCAAAGCCCGAAGTTGGGGGAATCGCGGGTCATGCTCAATAGCCGCGACGCCCGCCGGCGTAAGTTGCCATGAGGTGAGGCCGGTCTCGTAATCGATTACAAGATAATCCATCCTGCCGCCGTCGGCCCGGAATCGGCGGAAGAAAGCCGCCATCTGTTTGGCAATTGACGTGGCACCGGTCTGCAGCCACGGGCTTGGGAAATTCGTCGGCGCCCCTGCGGGCGTCCGGCAGGTGTCGAGCGGGCTCGTAAGCAGTTTCGGGGTGACGTTCCACAGGAAGATGGCAGCCCGGCCGGGGGGAGCGGCTCGGGACGCCCGCACTGCGGCGGCTGGGTTGCGGTACTCCCGCCTGAGCACCCAGACCATCGGAATAAGGGCCGGGCAGTTACCTTCGGGTTTCGACCAGCACCAAGCCCAGATTCCACCGGTAGCCTCTGCGGGGCCCGGCCCAGCGCCCCATGCCGCGTTGGCAGGGGCTGGATGCATCGCCCCTCTGGACGGCCGCGTCGCAGCTTGCCGATGGGGGCCGGAGCACCCCCCGACGGCCACCAAAAGGCCGGTTGCCACGATCGCCCGGCAATAGAATGAAAACGTGCGGCGCATCGGATTCTCCTCACTCACGGCTCCGCCCACTGCCG
The DNA here is from genome assembly GCA_021852245.1 of Planctomycetota bacterium. Next base: position 6,028 of record JAJZNY010000017.1, read on the forward strand.
ATGGGAGGTTTTCTTATTGTAGCACGATTTTCCACCCGATATAGTATCATAACAGTCTCACTTTGGGTCGCTCGGCGCCCCTCGGCAGCGTTTATTGGACGGAGTTGAAAGTGTTGCGATCAATTTTATGCGCGGGAGCAGTCCGATACTTCGGCCACGAGAAAAACTCAAGCAGTAACGTTTTTGATTATTTGCATCCGCTTCTCAAGTTCCTCTCCACCCCCGCGGGGCTTGTCGCATTTGTTGCCGGCTTGCTGGTGCTTGGATACGGCCTGCAGGGGCGGCGCGGCAAAGAGGTGCTCATCTTCATCGCCGTTCTCACTGGAATGGTCGGATATTTTGTCTCGAAGTATTGGAATAACACCCTCATAGGGCCGCTGGAGGATTTCCGGGCTTTCTGCAAGCCGCTCTTCATCATCGCCATAGCGCTCCTCGCCCTGAGATACTTCCTCACTCAGGGCACGCTGCGCCGGGCACCGCCACGAGGGGCGGCCGTGGCCTTTCTCGTGCTGATGCTTGCCTACGCACTGCGGGGTGCAGTTCCGGCCCCTGAGCGGGCCGTGGCGGGCTCAATCGCCATGATTTTGATGTTCTACGGCGTGATACAACTTGTCCGCAGGTCAACGCGGACGGGCGAGGATCTGGCGGCAGCGCTTTCGGCCGTGGTGTTGGGGGGGGTAGCCTTCTATGTCCTGTCGATCATCCAGCTGATATTTGGCGCCCACGACAGCATTGTCTTCGTTAACAGGTTTGCGGGCCTCAGTGATAATCCCCAAAATGTCGGCGAAAACACCGCGTGCCTGATTCTGGTGGCAAATTACCTGATCGTCTCCGACTACTCGTCGAGGCGGCAAAAAATGTTGGGGATCATCGCCGTGGCCCTTATGTTTCCGTTCCTTCTCTGGACCGGGTCGCGGACATCCGCCGGCATGATCGCCGTCGGGCTGTTCGTGATGAACGGCACGAAAGTGCGGCAATGGGTGGTGTTTGGCTCACTCGCCGCGATAGCGTGGGAGGCCTATTCCCATTTTTACCGCGGTGCCGACGTTGCGGCCGTCCGGCTCGGCTCGACCGTGAATGATCGAAGCGCGGGGTGGATATACACCTGGGGTATCTTTCTCAAGCACCCTATTTTCGGAAAATTCGCGTCCCACACTTGGGTGGAAAACTCCTACCTCTCCGTGGCGGCGGATATGGGCTTGGTAGGTATCGTGCTGCTCGTGGTGTTGATGGAGCTTCAGGCACGGGACATGTTGCACATCTTCAAGTACAGGTCGCGCCTGAACCCCAAGGGGCAAAGGGTTTGCGACCTCGCACTGGGGCTGAGCACCGCGCTGGCGGCCGGCATGGTCTTCGACGCCTACCTCCTCTCGCTCTCGACCACCCAAGGCTTCTTCGTGGCGTTGGCGTTGGCACTGACCGGCGTGGCAGTCGATCAGGCCGACGCGGTAGCGTATCCCGTGCACGCGGGCGCCGCGCCGATTCGCGGGCCGACGGCCGGCCCGCCGGTGGGACTGGGGCAATCCTAAGAGCAGGGGGCGTGGCGCAGGCGGAACTCTGCCGCAAGCTCCCAGCGCGACAGGTAATTTATGCAGATTCTCCACGTCATCAGATCAATGCGTACCCGTGCGGGGGGCCCTGCCTTCGCCCTGCGCCAGATGGCTGCGAGCCTTGAGCAGGCCAGCGCACATTCCGTGATCGCCTGTTGCGAGGCGGAGGATGGCGACGTGACTCCCGGTGGGCAGAGCCCGACGGCACCATTCTTCATCTTCCACGGCGGCAGCCCGGTAGAATTACTGCGGCCCGCGCCGCAGAGGCTCCGCGACTTGGTAGCGCGTGCGGATATCGTCCACCTGCACGGCATCTGGGACTCGATCCTGATCGTTGCGGCCCGGGAGGCGCGGAAACTCGGCAAGCCACTGGTGATCTCGCCGCACGGCATGCTCTCTCCTTGGTCGATGGGCCGCCACCGGTTCCGCAAACTCCCTTATTACCGCCTGTTCACAAAACCGATGCTGCATGGTGCAGCCGCAATCCACTTTGATACGGAGACGGAGGCCGGGCTTGCCGCAAGCCGCCTGCCGCGCGGCGTACCGCACTTCATTGCCCCGATCCTCCCGGCGGAAGAATTTTACCAAGATCCACCGGGCTACTGTCAAATGTTGTGGATGGCGGCAATCAGGCGGCGGATTTTTTAACTCCGTCTTCGTAGATAATTCCAGCGACGACATCCTGCAGTAATTCCGATCCGTTTAGCCGCTGAAATCCCCGCTCGGCAACCCGGCCAAGCTTGTAGATCATCGCCAAGCAAGCCGCACGACTGGCGTTGTTACGTGTCTTGTTGTGCCTCAATCTCACCGTCGAGAAAATACTCTCAATCGGATTGGAGGTCCGAATGTGGGTCCAGTGTTTGGCTGGAAAGTCATAGAATGTCAGTAAACGTCCGGCGAAGGACAGTGGGAGGGTGGCGTGGCGGGGTGATGTTTGATGGCAGCCGGGGTTCGCGTGCCGCGGCATCGACTGCGGTGAGCGGGCGGAAAATTGAATGGATTGATGCCGGGG
>JAJZNY010000094.1 GCA_021852245.1 Planctomycetota bacterium
CCGGCACGCGGAAGCACACGTACCCGCTCACCGGCCACTTCCACCGGCCGGGCGAGATTGTCAATGGCATCAGGGCCGAGCTGCGTCGGGCTGTGCCAGATGCGTGTGTGAGTGTCAACAATCATAACAACCTCAAAGCTGCACCACGGCGCTCGATATCATGCCATGATCAGCCGCTGATCGCCACCCGCGGATCGGCCATGGCGCAGGCGATATCCGCCAGCAGATTCATCAGGATTAATATCACCGTGTACACCATCGTGATACCCAGCACCAGCGGAATATCTTTATCCAGACACGCATTGACGAATACATCTCCCATGCCCGGCACGGCGAACAATTTCTCCACTACAAATGATCCCGTCAAAACGCCGGCAGCCGCCGGCCCCAAAAACGCCAGCACCGGCAGCGAGGCGTTGGGTGCCGCATGGGCGGAGATGATTCGCATCGGCGAGTTCCCTTTCGCCTTGGCCGTGCGGATGTAATCGGAATGCAGCACATCCATCGTGCTGGTCCGCATCAGCCTTGCCACAATGGCCAGATAAGCCAATGCCAGCGTTGTGGCCGGCAGAATCAACTGTTGCAGCGTTCCCCAACCTCCCGACGGCAGCAGCGAGGTATCCACGGCAAAAATAATCAGTAAAACGGAACCGAGAATAAAGTTTGGAATGCTGATCGCCGCCAGACTGCCGACCGTGATCAGGTGATCCGGCCATCGCCGCCGGAATACGGCCCCCAGAATTCCCGCCGCCGTCCCCAGCCACATCGCGATGAGCAGGGCCAGCGCTCCCAGCGCCATCGACACCGGAAGTGAATTTTTAATAACCGCGGCTACCGACCAGTTGCTGTAGCTGATGGTGGGGCCCATATCCCCATGCAGAATCACTTCCACAGGGTATTGCAGATAAGCCTTCCAGGGGTCGTTGAGCCCGTAGCGGGCCTTGAGGGCCGCAATCACGGCTGGCGGCGGCTGCTTCTGCCCGACGAACGGATCTCCCGGCGTGGCCATGAGCAGCCAGAAGGTGCAGGTATAGACGATCCACAGCACCACAATGGATTGAGCCAGACGTCGAAATATAAATGCCAGCATCGTCAAATCACCTGCGGTGAATATACTTCAGGAGCGTCAAGAGGCGAGTATTCGGTTTGATTCCGCCGATCTTGGCGCGATTATAAACCATCCCATCCGGTACCTGGAACAGTGGAATCGCGGGGAATGCCTGATCCACCAGAAACGCCTCCGCCTGATGCATGAGATGAAATCTTGCCCGCGCACTGGGTTGCTGACTCGCCTTTTGCAGCAGACGATCGTACATCGGAGATGAGTAATGCGACATATTATTCGGGTTGCCGGTAAGAAATAAATCGAGCCATGTGCTTGGATCGGGATAATCGCCGTACCACCCGTCACCGGCAACATCAAAGCGTCCATGCAGGCATTCTTCGTGAAAGATCTTCCCCTCCTCCGAAATGATGTGGATTCTCACCCCCAGATTTTTTTGCCACATGGCGCCTATCGCCTCCGCCAGCGGCATCATCAGGGGATAACCCGCCACCACCAGATAGCGCAGAGGTTTCATGCCCCGTCCCCCGGGATAACCCGCCTGAGCAAGCAGACGCCGTGCTTCAGCCACATTAAATCCCACGCCCTTCGGACTCCGATATCCCGGAATGGTGTTCGGCGGAATCAGCACGTGTACGGGAATGGTCGGCATTCGCACCACATGACGCACCAGCGCCCGGCGATCAATCGCCATATCCAAAGCTTCCCGTATCAGGCGGTTTTTTAATACTCCTTTCTGGCAGTTCAAATCCAGAAACATCGTTCCGAAGACCGGTGTAACGTGTACATCATGTCGCAGTCCGGCCTGTTCCTGTTTCACCAGCGCCGGGCCGAGCGAATTGGGGACAAATCCCACGACATCGATCACCCCGCTCTGATACGCCAGAAATGCCGCCGTCGAATCCTGGTAATTGACTATTTTCAGCAGAGGGCAGTGAACCTGCGACCGCTGATCGTAGTAGGGGTTCGGGGTAAGTTCCAGAAACTGATGAAATCTCCAATCGGTCAGTCGATAGGCACCGTTCGTGACCAGGTGGGGCGGACGTGTCCAGATCGGGTTGTATCCGGTCTGCCCGTCTTCGTTCTCACGGAAATGTTGCATCACCCGGTAATCGAGCGGGAAAAATGGCGGAAATGCCATCAGATCAAGAAAATACGGGCATGGATGCGTCAGTGTCACCACCAGCGTGCGGCGATTCGGGGCCTTGATCCCCACCGTCGAAAATGGCAGATGATGGTGCGGATGGGCCGCGATTGAATTGAAATATTTTTGCGCACCCGCAATATGAAAGTACAGAAAGACATAGCCTGAACCCGTATGGGGATGAAGAACCCGCTTCCACTCGAATAGAAAATCGCGGCTCGTGACGGGTTGTCCGTTGCTCCAGCGCGCATTGGGCTTGAGATAAAATCGGTATACCAGACCGTTTTTGGATATCGACCAGCTTTTCGCCTGACCGGGTATAGGTTTAAGCGTGTGCGGGGCATATTGCGCCAGCCCCTCCCACAGAGCCTGCGCAACTCGGATGTCCTGCAAATAGGTCATCTTGGCCGGATCCAGCGTGTGAATCTGTCCGTCCTGACAGAAGACGATGGCACCACGTCGCGGTGTGGAACCCGCCGATAGCCAATAGCAGGCTGCGAACAACGCCAGAAATAGAATGCTCGGAAACAGCAAAGTCTTTCGCACGACAAAAGATTAACCGCTTCTCCCGATTTTTTCCTCTGATCCATGCCTGCGAGTTACCCGGCCCCTGCCGGAAGGCGAGGCAACTTTTCCGGGCGTCCCCCGGGGGAGTGCCAATGCGCCCAGCCACCGGATTCGATCATCCTGAATGCGAGCCGGCGGATTTATTCCGCCGGTGGCCACCGTCGTAAAAACCACGTTAACCGCGGAGGACACTGGCAACGGTCACTTAGCCCCCGGCTTGCCGGGGGGAGGAATGGAGATAAGCCAGCCGTTAAGACGAAACCGTGCATCGCGCGGGCTATGGGGTGGGCCGGGGACGGGCGGCCGCCGCCGCCCGCCGTTTGATTCATCCTGCCCCGTGCGTTATGGTTTCCAGAGTAACTGAAATGTTGGGGCTCGTATGGTCGCCATCGATGTCAAATCAATGCCGAACTCGGAAACGGACCACCGCCGCAGTGCCGAGAACCGAGCGCCGGCAACCCGCAACCATCGCCAGGCGCAGCCGCTGGTGAATAATCTGTATCAGGGGATGACGCTGGATGCGGTGACGGGGCAGTATTATGACCGTGCCCGCGATTATTCGCCGAGCCTCGGCCGGTGGATGGAGCAGGACCCGGCCCAATTTATTAACGGGGCCAACACTTATCAATTCGTCAATTCCTCGCCGGTGGGCAATGTGGATGCGGATGGGCGGTCAGTGATCTCGGTTGTTGGGACTGTCGGCGGTGAAATCGGGCCAGTGGGCGCCTCGGTGACGGGTGGGTTCGCGACGGACTCCAGCGGGAACACCGGGCTGGCACTGACCTGCGGCATCGGCGGCGGCGGTGGCTTCGATGAGTTCTCCGGGGTCGGTGGCCAGGTCTCCACGGCGCCCACTTTGTTCAACCTTGCGGGCGGCTCGGCGGATACGTCGATAACTGCAGGCGCGGGATTGGCTGGCAGCATAACCGAGAGCGTCATGAACGGCCCCGGCGGCCCAATCTACTCGTCCACCGGCGAGGTTGGCGAAGGGTTTGGCGCCTCATTTAGCCCGGGCGCCTCCTACACATTCGTCATCCCGATCCCGCTCAGAGGGCTTGGGAAATTCATTGAGTGCAACGTGCCGGGCGCCCGTTCCTACACGCACTCGCAAGTGCGCCACGCCGTCGAGGAGGCGCAGAATCCTTATGGCTACAGCTACCAACTTCCGATGACATCGGAGTTTCCCTAACCATGGCAAACAGGAGTCTGCGGAAATGACAGACGTAACGAGAGGCGGCGCGCTGGCTCGCCGCCGCGGGGGCAGTAAAGGATTTTCACCGGTGGCCGTGTTGGCGGTTGCGACGGTGGGCGCATTGGCGCCGCCGTTATTGGCAGCGCAGGTGACCAAGCCCATCACACCGCGGTCAATCGGCGCGGCCAAGTTCAAGCCCGAGCTCGGCGTGATGCTGAGGGCTACCACCCTCCCGCCGGGCGCCGTCGGGCTCGTCAGCGCAAAGGGCTTCCTTTTCGGACGCTTCACATTGCCCATTGGAGACTTGGCGAAGACTCCAGCACGACTCCTGCGGCAGCGCGCGTCGGCGGGGTCGATAAGCGCCATGGTAAGCTTGGGCGCCCTGATGTACGGCAGATCTATTGCCGCGCGTCTTTCCGGGCGGGGCAGCCGGGACGGATTCAGGGTCGCGCACCACTGGTGGTCTATGGCGGCTGCCCGGGGGTCGGCTGCTGCGGATGTCATGCTTGGACTGTCGCGGCTTGAGGGGCTTGCGGTGCGACGAAGCTATCGGATGGCGGCATCCCATTTCCGAAAAGCCGCCGCGCGCGGAGACCGCGCAGCGATGGCTATGCTTGCGTACACCCGTTTTATGATGGGCGGGGCGAAATGGACGGCCAGGGGCAACTATTGGCTCAACCGGGCCGTCGCTGCCGGCAGCCGCGAGGCAATAGTGCTGGATGGCGTGGGGTACCTTCTCGCAGGCGAGGGGCGCCCGGATCCGGCCAAGGCCGCCGCGATCTTCCGGATCGCGTCGAGGGCAGGGTCGGCGGTGGGCGCGTTCGATCTTGGCCTCTGCTACCTACGAGGGATCAGCGTGGTGAGGAACCGCCAACATGCGCGGGTGTTAATCCGGAGCGCGGCACGCAAGGGGGTTACGGCGGCCATGTGCACACTGGGCTACATTCTTCAGAATGGTGTGGGTGGTCAGCGGAGCCCCCGCAGGGCCGTCCATTGGTTCAAACTCGCAGCGAAACTGGGGGATCCGTCTGCGGTGAATGACCTCGGTAACCTCTACTGCCACGGGGTCGGCGTGCCCCGGAGCCTGAAGAAATCGTTCAACCTTTTCCGGCTGGCGGCACGTGCGGGAGATACCGTCGCGATGGTGAATCTCGCCGACGCCTATTCTTGGGGCTATGGGACGCCCCGTAACAAGCATAAGTTTCACGAATGGCTGAAACGGGCCGCCAAGGCGGGGCAGCCCACTGCGATGTGGCAGCTTGCGCTTGTCTACCTCAGTGGGCCTGATGCTGCCAAAACGGCGGCCAAGGCTGTGCAGCTCATCCGCAACGCGGCGGGCCTGGGCCAGCCACAGGCGCTCAGAGCGCTCGGGAGTCTTTATTTTTATGGCCAAGGTGGCCTCCCGCGCAATCTTGCCCAGTCACGCCATTATTACGAACTCGCAGCCGCGAGGGGATCGGTCCGCGCAGCGCTCAACCTCGGGTTCATGTATCTCAGGGGTCAGGGCGTGCCGGCCGGTCCCCGCCGTGCGCTCCGCTGGTTTCGGCGAGCCGAACCGCTTGTCAGCAGGCTGGCGACGGAGCGTGCGCCCAACGCTGCCCAGCTTCGAGCGACACTGAACAACGGCATTAAGCAGGCGGAGGCGGCGCTGGCCTCCGGAGGTAAATAGGTGCGTCGGGGAAACTGGGGCGGTGCCCGCGACGCACCGCCCCGGAGAGTTATGCTTCCATTGTAAATTCCATTTTGAGGCCGCAATATGGTCGCGATAAATGAGGGATCGGGCAATCGGAGCGTGGGGCATCGCCGCATGGCGCACGGGGACGGTGCGGAAAAGCGTAAGGATTTAATGCAAAAATCTTAGCGCCTTTCATTCTTAGCGTGACATAAAAGCAGATTAAATCATGCCCCAGGCATGAAGCCATATCTGACGCGGAGGCGCGGAAAGCGCGGAGACGGTTCAGTGGCGCGAGCGAACCGGGTGCCGGAGCCTCTGCGAACCCCTGCGCCCCCTGCGGTTTAGTCGGGTTCTCCCTCTTTTTGCCTGCGGTTGGCGTGCATTCATTACGGTTGCAACCGGTGGAATAAATCCACCGGCTCGCATTTGCGATGGTCGCGATTCGCCTGCTCCAGGGCATTGCCGCCGCCCGCTCCCCTGCTGTTAAAATCGATTTCTTCCTCCACGGTTCGTGCTGCTGCACCGCGCGCTCAGACCAAATGTTTCCCAAGGAACCGAACGATCAGACCTGCGACCTCATCATTCTGTTCGTCGAGCGCGAAATGCCCGGCGTCGAGCAGGTGAAGCTCTGCCTGTGGAAGATCGCGCCTGAACGCCTCCGCACCCGCTGCGATGAATGACGGATCGTTGGCACCCCAGACGATCAAGGTTGGCGGCTGCTTGGCACGCAGCCAGCGCTGCCAAGCCGGGTAGGATTCGACATTGGTGCGATAATCATAAAGCAGCGCCGATTGAATCTCGCGCTGACCGGATTTTGACAGATGCGCGAATTCATCGGTCCAGTCATCAGGGTTGTAACGCTCCGGATGGCGTGTGCCGGCGATGTGCCGCTGCTTCGTCCCCTCGAACGAAAGAAAGGCGTCGACCACTTCGGGATGGGCTTGCGGTTCGGCCCAGAACTCGGCGATTTTTGCCCATTTCGGGCCAAGCCCCTCGGCATAGGCATTGCCGTTCTGCGTAATCAGCGCCCGTAACCGCTCGGGCCGGGCCAGCATCATGCGGAATCCCACCGGCGCGCCGTAGTCGTGGATGTAAAGGGCGTAGCGATCGATGCCCAGCATATCCAAAAGTCGGCCCATCGTCGCAGCAAGCTGATCGAAGCTGTACCGATAGGCCGCGGGCGAAGGCGCATCGCTCTGCCCCAAACCCGGATAGTCTGGCGCAATGATGTGATAGTAAGGCGCCAAGAGCGGGATCAATGCCTGAAACTGGCGTGATGAGGTTGGAAAGCCGTGCAGCAGGACCAGGGTAGGCGCATCCCTCGGTCCGGCCTCGCGGTAGAAGATTCCAACCCCATCAACTTCAGCGCGGTGATAGGTGGTCGTCGCGCTGGTGGACGGTAGTGGTACTCCGACCGATACTCCGGCTGCGGTGCTTAGGGTCTCATTATGGGGGTGTTTTTCCATGGTTATTCTCCTTGTCCGGTCGGCTTGAAGATGGCATCGTGAGTCGTCCGGAACTGCCGATGCCTCACCCATGCTATAAAACAGATGGCCCAACAATGTTCGGCACCTCGCAGGGCCACATCAGGCGTGAAATCGTCAACCGCACGGCCATTGAATCTGTCAGGCTCACAATGAACTTGATGCAGAGGCAGATTGTACGCACCGGAAAAAAGCGAATCCATCCCCATGACGAACTCCGGTTTAAGAGTTTATTGTTCCACGAAGCCCGCCTCAGGGTGCGGCCAGATGAATGAAAGGATCGAGGTAACGTGGACGCACTTACCCGATAAGCGTATCGACGCGGCCTCCGTCATGCCTCGCTCCGGATATCGATTTGAAATTTGCGGGATCGTGGAAATAAAGTCGATTTCACGGCACAATACTGGTTCGTAGTACCGCTGTTGTTCGGATTAGAGTTGCCATGACTGATTCACCGGATAAATCCCTGAAAGACTCACTTGAAGCCCCGCGCATGGAATTCATCGATCTGTGGGGACAGATGGCCCAACACTGGGGTATCAACCGCACCATGGCCAAGGTGCATGCACTCCTGATGGTCGCCCCAAGACCCCTGACCGCCGAAGATATCATGGAAAGCCTGCAGATTTCCCGCGGCAATGCCAGTATGAACCTGCGCGAACTGATCAACTGGGGCATCGTCAGAAGAACCAGCATTGCCGGCGACCGGCGCGATTTTTTCACCTCTGAATCGGATGTCTGGGTGATGTTTCAAAATATTATGCGTGAGCGCAAACGCAGAGAACTGGACCCTCTTCTCGACCGTATCGGCAAGTGTATCGATTCCGCCGGCAAGAAGCCGAGCAATCCGGAAGACGCCGATGCCCATGCCGCGTATGTGCGAAAAATGACCGAACTGCTGCAGTTTTTTACGGTGTTTCATAAAATCCTTGGTAAGGCGATTGATCAGCAGCCATCATTTTTATCCCGCCTGACCAAAATGGTGGATAAAATGATCTGATAACCGCCTGATGTGCGGGGAATGTCGCGCGACATTGCCTATTGATTCTTCATGAGGGACCCATGTCCAGTCCTGTACGTGTCGCTATTGTCGGAGCAACCGGCTACACATCGCTGGAATTACTGCGGTGGTTGCTGAGGCACCCCCTGGTCAGGGTGACCGTGCTTTCAAGTCGTAAGCCGGAACAGCCGATCAGCGAGATATTTCCCGAATTACTCGGCCGGATTGACCTGCCGATTGAACCGTTTGACTCTCGGGTTATTGCGCAAAAAGCGGATGTCGCCTTTCTGTGCGTGCCGCACGCATCGGCCATGCAGTATGCACCAGAATTGCTTACTGCGGGCGTTCGCGTTATCGATCTCTCGGCCGATTACCGCCTCAAAGATGCCGGGCTTTACGAAAAATGGTACAAGCACACCCATACGGATGTGCAGAATCTGGAGCACGCAGTCTACGGCCTGCC
>JAJZNY010000179.1 GCA_021852245.1 Planctomycetota bacterium
CTCGTGCTCCAGTGGGTGCCGGCGGCCGGTTGGGTCTGCGTGGTGGCGTGAATGATCTTGGCCGCAACCGCATCCCTTACCTTGGGCTTTCGTCCCCGTCCGGGGGCATCTTGAGCAATGCCCGCCAGTCCCTGCCTGGCGTAACGATTCCGCCAGCGTCCCACCAATTGGCGGCTCACCCCAACGGCCTCGGCGATGTCCTGGTTGTCCCGGCCCAAAGCGGCCGCCAGCACGATCTGCGCCCGTTGCATCAGCCGCACGGGCGTACTGCGTCCCCGCGCCCAGCGTTCGAGGGTCTCTCGATCTGTTTCGGCTACGGTAATGGTTGGAGCTACACGCATCGGTGTTATCCTCGCTTTCTACGAGGTAATACGCAACACCCAATGATAAGTTACAATAATTTTAATTCACTACACTAGAGCACGCGGGCACACCCCCCCAACGCAGAATAAACCGCAGGGGGCGCAGTGGAACGCAGAGGCCAGACCGATTTAACCGCAGAGGATCATTCAGGTTGTTAGCCGGCACATTTATGTGCCGCTTCGTTGCCCGGGCACGCAGGCACACCCCCCCAACACAGAATAAACCGCAGGGGGCGCAGTGGAACGCAGAGGCCAGACCGATTTAACCGCAGGGGATCACTCAGGTTGTTAGCCGGCACATTTATGTGCCGCTTCGTTGCCAGGGCACGCAGACTCACTGCCGAAACCTCTGCGCACCTCTGCGTCATCGGCGGTTGAAAAAATATTTACCGCCGTGCATCGGACGGCCCCGCATTTGCTCTACTTTCTACTGTTCAACTCTCACCTTTCTGGCCGGCTCCGCTGGCCGTGCCGCCAGATAGCCGCCGGCTTGCCGGCGGTAACGCTGGAAAGGGTATCAGGAAATTGATGGGCGGCCGTCACGGCCACCGTTTGATTCCACCCGCCCCAGCGCGTTATCTTCCTCGGAGTAACTGAAATGTTGGGGCTTTTATGGTCGCCATCGATGAAAAATCAGTACTCGGCTCGGAGGCGGGTCGCGGCCAGACACAGCGGCTGGCGAGCCATCCGTGTCAAAGAGACAGGCGACTGTCCCTAGGGTTCAACCATGAAAATCCTTGACTGTGCCGAAAGCAGAGATTGGCTGCGTGAGCGGCGGTTGCCCTTCGACGTCTATGGCGAGGGTTGCCCTCCCGTGCCGAAATGCCCGGCTGCGGAGGGCGTAGATGTAGAGGTGGGCACATGCCTTCCGCCGCTCCACCTGCGCGCTCTTATGCGTGCTGTGGGCCTATGGGGCTTGGCGACGCTGGAGTTTCCCAGTGGCGAGGTTCTCCACTTTCCCAGTTGCGACACGCTTATCATGATTCAGGATTGGGACGTGGATATGAACGACCATCCAGCCTATGTGCGGGCGGTCCAACTCCTTTCGCATTGGCACACCGGCAAAAATGGAGATGCTTTGCCGTGCGGATTGTCATTCACTGCCGATGAGCCTCTCGATATCGCAGTTTTCTCCATGATTCCGTTGTTTGGGCTGTGGGATGCCTATATCGTTCCCGCCCATGGGAATTTTTTTCTTTTCACGCACGACGAGGAAATGCACGTTGTCGCGGCCCGGATGGCAGATATTTCGGGGGTGATTGCAGCGCTCGACTCGGCAGAGTTTGAATATAATGTCCGCCCGATCAGTACGCGATTTCTTTTGGATGGAATTACCAAGGAAAGTGAAACGGGGAAATGATGGCTTTTTTCGGAGACAATACCCATACCCTCGACAGCCACTGCTTATTGCTGCCTCGCATCGCCCCGGCGCGTTATGATTTCATCAGAAGTTGAGCTTTGAGGCCCGGTTATGGTCGCGGCCATAGGCTTGCGGTCTCGGCAACAATTACCTCTGTGTACCTTCGTTACCACTGCGGTAAAAAAGGTATTAACCGCTGAGGACGCAAAGGATCGCGGAGGACGGGCGGCTGCGCCGCCAGAACGGGCCTCGCACGAAGCCGCGAAGAGCGCCAAGACGTTACGAGAAAGCGTAAGGAGTTAATGCAAAAATCTTAGGGGTATGCCCATACGCTAACGGAGCAGGGAAATCAAGGTCGAACCGGCGCAGCGTCGCGCGGTTGCCCCCGGCTCTGGAAATTTTTCCGGCCTACTGCAAATGTTCACCGCTTTGGTGGGCTTCTGCGCCGATCTTTTCCAGGGCGGTTCCGTGCCGAGGGCGTCTTAACCTGCGCCAGCAATGGCGCGTGGTTGGCTTTAACCCAATTGGTAACACGATCTTTGAGATTCAGGGCCAATGCCCGTAATTCTTCGATTTCCGCGTCGCTGGCAATTCCCGTGCTTTCGTAGATGCCGCCGCCGCGCTTGGCTCGAAACGCCTGAAGCGTATTGACCAATTGGCCATCGTCACCAAGCGTCAATCGGAGCGATTCAATGGTGCGGAAGTGTGCTCCACCCCCTTTTGGGACCTCGTACCCAGCGCTTCGCAGCGCCAATGTCGCACATTGCAATGCTGCGTTATAGGCAATGGCAAAGCGCCAATCCGGATCCAAATCGGGATCGGCGCAGGCGGATAGATCACGATCAATGACCGCCTGCAGGCCGGCGATTTCTTCCGGGCTTGTTTCGCGCGGGCGAATCCATCCGTTTCTGGACCATTCCTGATAACTCATGTTCGTCCCCAATGAGAAATATTTTGGGCTTCGCCATTACATTGGCTAAAAAAGCGTGCCGCTGCAATATTCTCGCGGCAAATTCTTTGGATGGATAAACCGTGATATTGATTTCCCGCCCCAGTTTTCGCTGCGGCTCGGCCAATGCCGCGGCAATTTCAGCAAACGTGGCCTCCCCGACGACCATCAGGTCTACATCGCTGGCGCTGCGCTGCTGCCCGCTGGCAACGGACCCAAAAATGAACGCCACACGAATCCTTCCCGCCAGAGGCTCAAGCGCCGCCCGTAACAATCCGGCGGCCCCCACTGTTTTAAGGACCAGCCCCCGCAGTTCATGGTAGATGGGGGATAGCGTATCGGCACGGTAAAACACCTGATTACCGGCTTTTCGCCGTACGGCCAGGCCGGCTGCGGCGAGCAGATGCAGTTCGCGCTGCGTGGATGCCGGCCCGGTATGGCAGAGGCGGGCAATTTGCCGAAGGTGAAATTCCTCGTCTGGCCGGCCCAGGAGCAGCTCCAGCACGGCACCGCGAACCTTGCCCAGAAGAAGACGCCCAAGTTGGTCCATGGCAGTTGTACTCATCTAAGGAACAATTGTACCTATTTTAATAACAATTGCCAGCCGGACCGCTGACCGGCCGAGTTTCTGATCAGGCGTAAGTATATCAAAAACAATACATCGCCCGAAGCGGCATCGGTGGTAAAATATCTGACAATGAAAAAAGGGGTTGAACAAAAAACGATTCTCTGCAGCAAACCCATCACGCTCGGCGCGTCCAAATATCGGCGCGGAGCGATGACGCTGATCTTTTTACTTTTAGCCGCGTCAATCGCCTTGGGTTCTGGGCTGGCCAGCCCGGCCAGAGCGTCGGCAAAAACGCCCGGCGTCCCGCAAAACGGTGTCTGGGAAAATTCCGGAAGAAAGCCCCAATTGCGTCCAATTCAGACGCCGCAAAGCGGCGTTCAAGGGGTGACGACAATCAGCAGCACAGGAGGCGGGGCATATCTTCAATCGTTGGATATAAAGGTTGAAGGCTCGCCGGGGCGGTGGTAACTTTGGAAAGGGCACCAGCGTACAGCCCTAGACACAAATGCGAACGAGGCCGCTCTTTGGTCAGGCATCCGAAATGGAGAGGGCCCGGCCTCGCGCTGCTCTTTGATTGTCAGTTGGAATTTTAAGCACATCGTGAGTTACAAAAGGATTCCACTGTATAATAAAGTCAACGTGGCAATGGGGCACGCCCATTGGCATTTATTCTCCCTTGGAGGTTATTTGCGATGACGGCACGAGCGAAAAAAGCGTTTGATTGTGTTGCTATGAAGCGGCGTGGTTCGCTTCGCATCTACCGCGCGACCAAGGGCATGAACACGGCTGAAGAGCTGGCATATTGGCAGCGCAAGGATCGCGATCTGCTTGCGGAGCAAACTGGATTAAAGGTTCCCGGCAGTGCCGTGCGACGACAGCGGAAAACCACGAAGCTCGCCTAGGTGCCGATCCTGCGGGATGATCCATGTGTGATGATCACGGTTGCTGGCCGGCGGCCTCGGCAACAATTACCTCTGCGTACCTTCGTTACCACTGCGGTAAAAAAGGTATTAACCGCTGAGGACGCAAAGGATCGCGGAGGACGGGCGGCTGCGCCGCCAGAACGGGCCTCGCACGAAGCCGCGAAGAGCGCCAAGACGGTACGAGAAAGCGTAAGGAGTTAATGCAAGAATCTTAGCGCCTTTCATTCTTAGCTTGATAAAAAACCAGATTACATCCTGCCGCAGGCATGAATCAACAGCTCACGCGGAGGTGCGGAAAGCACGGAGCCGGCACGATGAAGCGCACAGATTGGTGCGGGAGCCTCTGCGTTTCCCCTGCGGTTCACCTGCTCAATGCCTGTATGCCTTGGCAGGCGAAGCGGCTAACCACCTGAATGGCGGTTCAAATAATGCCCCGCCGCAGGCTTGCACACAGCTCGCCGAGCCAATAAGCTTCCATGCCCATGACTGAACTCAAGGATATTGATTACCAATTACCGCCCGAACTCATCGCGCAGGAGCCGGCACATCCCCGCGATCAATGCCGCATGCTGGTGTACCATCAGGCGGCCGCCCAGATCGCCGAACATCGGTTCTACGAGATTGCCGAGCTGCTGCAGCCGGGGGATCTGCTGGTGTTTAATGATTCCAGCGTGCTCCCGGCGAAATTGGAACTTCAGCGTGCGACCGGTGCGCGGACCAGCGGCCTGTTTGTTGCCGAGCGTGAACCGGGCCGCTGGGAAATGCTCATCAAATCCCGTGGCAGGTGCAAAATCGGCGAGATACTTACCGTCATCACCCCGGCAGGCAATCCCGATGGGGCGGTGCGGCTGATCGCCAAGGATCCGTCGGGCCATTGGCAGGTGGAGGTTTCCCCTCCGTTGCCGGCGGCGATCTATCTCGATCAGCGCGGCCAGATGCCGCTGCCGCCGTATATCGAGCAGGCACGAAAAAGGAGTGGCAGCCGTATCGCCCGGGACGAGGATCGCCGGGAATATCAAACCGTCTACGCCCGCCATCCCGGTTCCCTGGCGGCGCCGACGGCAGGCTTGCACTTCACGCCGGCTGTTCTTGACGCCCTCGACGCCCGCGGCATCGGCCGTATCAATATCACCCTGCACATCGGGCTGGGGACTTTTGCGCCCGTCACCGCCGAGCGCCTTTCTGAGCATCGCATGCATCATGAATCATTTATTATCCAATCGGATGCCGCACGACGGCTTCGCGATCAGCGCCGGGCCGGAGGGCGGATCATTGCGGTGGGGACGACATCCGTCCGGGCGATGGAGGCCGCGGCGGATCATATTCTCACCGGCGACGTGAGTCAGCCACTTTCCGCCCGCACCGATCTGCTCATTGCTCCGGGGTATGAATTCAAATTGTGCACCGGTCTGCTTACCAATTTCCACCTGCCGCGGACAACTCTGCTGGCGCTGGTGGCAGCGAAGATCGGCCTGCCGGCGCTTCATGAATGTTATGCGTATGCGGTTAAAAATCGGTTCCGCTTTTACAGCTACGGCGATGCCATGCTGATCATTGACTGAAAGGGAAATGATTCGCCGCGCGCCGAGCGGTAAAATCTACTGGTCTCTGGAATCGGGAAATGGTGGCTGGTTAGGAGCAAGGTCAGGCATTCAGCGACGGGGTAGGCTCCGCCAGTCCCCGCAATAAAAAGCCGTTCGGTGGGGCGTGCGCCTCCGCCCGAAATCATGGTCACGGCTGATGGGGACATTCAAACGGCTTGGGATGAATGCCGCCTGCAGAAGGCTCTGGGCCGCATCACCACGCAAGCAACTTTTCGGGTATACAATTACCTGATGGGTCGGTATGTGCGATTAAGCCGGGAGGTGCGATTCAGCGGGGGTCTTGAGCCGTCGTCCGGCGCTACCGGTAATTCGTTTGCCGGCAATCCGCTCGGGTCCGGGCTCGAGCCGCTGCTGACTCTCACCGTGGAAGCCGCCGGCGAGATTGACGGGCAAACCGGCATGCTGGTGAACATCAAGCAGATCGATGAACTGGTAAGGCGCGGGATCGTCGGCGAGTGGCGGGGCGACACGGTGACCACGGCACCGATGCTGCTGCGGCAGGCATGGAGATTGTTGGACAGCCTCCCGCACAAAATCAAGGTAAAAAGTCTCACGCTCGCATGCAGCCCATGGCTTTATTATCGGATCAGCGACGAGGTTGAAGAAATGATTGAATTGACCGAGCGGTTTGAATTTTCCGCCGCGCATCGCCTCCACAGTGCGAATCTCACCGACAGCCAGAATGCCGCCATATTCGGAAAATGCAACAATCCGCACGGACACGGGCACAATTATGAACTGGAAGTCACCATCTGCGGCCCCATCGGGGCGGACGGGCGGATCATCCCGCTTCAAAAACTTCATGACATTATTAATCGCCGGGTGATTGACCGGATGGACCACCGGCATCTGAATGTGGAGTTGCCCGAGTTCGCCGAGGTGAACCCGACCGTGGAGAATATTGCCGCGGTGATATTTGACTCTCTTGCCGGTGAATTCACCGCGCCGGTGAGGCTTGCTCGCGTCCGCCTGTGGGAAACGCCCAAGACGAGCTGCACCATCAATGCCGATGAAAGAAGTTGAAGAGGAGTATGGATGACGATTATTGACAGTACAGTTGATCCGATCCTGCCGGTGTTTCGCGCTGTGGGCAAGATTCCCAGCGGCCTGTTTATTCTCACCGCCGGTCAGGGCCCCGATTTTTCCGCCATGCTGGTGTCGTTCGTGCAGCAGGCGGCGCGTGATCCGATTGTGATCGCCACCGCGATCAACCGCGAGCGCCCGATGACGCAGGCGATTGAACGCAGCGGGGTGTACATCATCAACATCATCGCCGGTGGAGACCGGGCCCTGCTGAAAAAATATGCCCGCCATGCACTCATCGGCCCGGAGGCGATTGAGGGTGTGCGCAGCCGACGGATGGATGACGGGTGCGTTGTTCTGCCTGATGCGTGTGCGTGGATCAAATGTCGATTTCGTCAGCGGGTGGATTTTGGTGCGGATCACGATCTATTTCTGGGCGTGGCTGAGGACGGCGGTTTGAATGACACCCCGCACACGCAGCCGGTGGTGCATGTCCGCCACGACGGCAGCAATTATTAAAATGACGTGAATGGCCGGATGGAATGCAGATATAAAATATGAAATCAAGCCGACAACGATTCAAGGATTTCCTCGCCCGCGTCAAGAAGGGGCATCTGCGCGGCGACCGGCTTGTCGAGCCCGAGGCGGTGCGGGAATTTCAGCGTCCCATGGGGGGTGGCCGCCACATGCGCGGCAACTGGGGCCCGCCGCATCAATTCAAGTTTTCAAAGCAGAAACTGCTGAGTGAATATGCCCTGATGCTGCGGGGTTACTACGGGTCGGTGGCGGTATTGCTGCTGGTTGTGCTGGGCACCTCGCTGATTACCCTGAGCCCCGCCTTTGTGCTTAAACTGGCCATCGATGACGTGTTTGCAGGCAAGCCGCTGTCGATTGCACGGATGTTGCCTGCGGGCAGTCTGCGGAGCTGGATCACCGCATCACCTGAACATGGACTCGCGACGCTGGCCATTGCACTGATTATTGCCGAGATCGTTGGCGTTTCCCTTTCATGGCTGCGGGTGCTGGCGGTTCAACGACTGAATTACAAACTGGCTGCCACACTCCGCCAGCGGCTCCACACCCATCTTTCCAAACTCTCGCTTGCGCAACTTGCCGATTTCCGCACCGGTGGCATCATCAGCCGGATCATGTCGGATACCGATCAGATCGTCGGCGGCGTGCAGAACTCGATCATTACCCCCGCGGGTGCGGCTCTGCGGATGATCCTCATCCTGATCATCCTCATCGTCACCAGTTGGCAGCTTTTTGTCGCCGCCGTGATCCTGATCCCGCCGCTGATCCTGGTTCACCTGCTGATTTTCCGTCGTCTGCGGCCGCTGTGGCGCAACATTCAGGACGACCGGAGCATGCTTTCGGCGCGGGTCAGCGACATGTACGCCGGAATCCGTGTGGTGCGCAGCTTTCGCCGGGAAAGCACCGAACTGGCCGAATTTGCCGCCCGCCAGCACACCATGGTGCGAAAGCAATATTACACCTCGATCCTCGGCCGGCTTCTGGCCACCGGATGGGCGGTTTTTGTGCCAGCGATCGGCATCGTCATTCTCTGGTACGGCGGCGAAATGGTGCTGCATCATCAGTTGAAGGTGGGCAATCTGGTGATGTTTCAATATTTTGCGCTGATGCTGCTGGGCCCGATCACCCAGATGATTGATTCGATGCAGGCGATGCAGCAGAATCTCGGCTCTCTGGACCGGGTATGCGATGTGCTCAG
>JAJZNY010000145.1 GCA_021852245.1 Planctomycetota bacterium
TGTTGAGGACATCCTCATGGGTGAGAGGTTCGAAAAAGAGCAGGTCGGATGTATCGTAGTCGGTGCTGACCGTTTCCGGATTGGAATTGATCATCACGCTTTCAAAACCGAGATCCCGGCAGGCAAACGCGGCCTGCACGCAGCAATAATCAAACTCAATCCCCTGGCCGATCCGGTTCGGCCCGCCGCCGAGAATAATCACCTTCCGGCGGTCGGATATGCGCACTTCATCATCCACGGTCGTCTCAACCCGACCACGTACCATCTTCATCAGCGGTTTTTCATAACTGGAATAATAATAGGGCGTGGCGGCTTCAAATTCGGCGGCGCAGGTGTCCACCAGCTTGTAGACCGGCTCAATGGACAATGATTTTCGCAATTCACGCACACGCGCGGCTTTCAATCCCCAAACTGTGGCAAGCTGCACATCGGAATACCCGTACTCCTTCGCCCGTCGCAGTAATTCCCCGAAAGCCCCCTGATCGGTCGCGGCCAACGCGCCCTGCGCGGCTGAAACTGCCGTCTGCCGGTTGGAAAGCAGTGCGGCTTCAAAATCCACCAATTCCTTGATCTGCGACAGGAACCACGGATCGATGTTGGTAAGCTGGTAAATCTTCTCAACCG
The DNA here is from genome assembly GCA_021852245.1 of Planctomycetota bacterium. The sequence goes on from JAJZNY010000145.1 coordinate 625, forward strand.
AATAGCCGAGCTTCATCGCGTAGCGGATGTAATAGAGCCGTCCCTGCGACGGAACGGAGAGTTTGCGGATGAGTTTTTCCTCCGGCACGGGCCAGACCTGCGCGGCCTCTTCCATGGCGGCGGTGAGGGTGACAAAACTGCCACGGTGCCCAAGCGTCTGTTCCTGCCGGGCGCGGGAGGCGTCATATTCCGCCTGCTCCCGGCGCCACCATTTGTCGATGCGGTCCAGACCGAGGCCGAAGCGCTTGACCTCCATCGACCGGATTCCCTTCTGCAGCGCCTCCTTAAAGGTGCGCCCGATGCTCATCGCCTCACCGACACTTTTCATCTGCGTGGTGAGCGTTTCATCCGCATCGGGGAATTTTTCAAACGTCCAGCGGGGTATTTTCACCACCACGTAATCGATGGATGGTTCAAAACAGGCCACCGTCTTGCGCGTGATATCGTTGGGCAGTTCGTCGAGCGTATAACCGACGGCCAGCTTGGCGGCAATGCGGGCGATGGGGAATCCTGTCGCCTTACTGGCCAGCGCCGACGACCGCGACACGCGCGGGTTCATCTCCACCACCACCATGTCCCCATTACGCGGATTAATCGCAAATTGAATGTTGGATCCACCAGTCTCAACTCCGATGGCTCGAATAATGGCGACCGAAGCATCGCGCATCCGCTGGTATTCCCGGTCGGTCAGTGTCTGAGCCGGGGCCACCGTGATGCTGTCGCCGGTATGCACGCCCATGGGGTCAAAATTTTCAATACTGCAGACGATCACCACGTTGTCGGCCCGATCGCGCATGACCTCGAGTTCATATTCCTTCCAGCCGATGAGCGATTGATCAATCTGTATTTCATTGATCATGGATGCATCGAGTCCGCGCTGGGCGAGCGTTTCGAATTCCTCCATGTTCCATGCGATGCCCGAACCGGTGCCGCCGAGCGTGAATGACGCTCGGATGATGCACGGCAGCCCGGTGGTGGCCACCACCTGTCGGGCTTCATCCAGCGTATAGGCGAGCCCGCTTTTGGGCACCTTCAGGCCGATATCTTCCATGATCCGCTTGAAGATCTTCCGGTCTTCGCCACGATGAATCGCTTCACGGGTGGCACCGATCATGCGGACGCCATATTTTTCCAGCACGCCGGCGTCGGCCAGCGCGACCGACAGGTTCAAACCGGTCTGTCCGCCGAGCGTCGGCAGCAGGGCATCCGGGCGTTCTTTTTCGATAATCTTGGTAATCGCTTCAACGGTGAGTGGTTCAATATAGGTGCGGTCGGCCATGTCGGGATCGGTCATGATGGTGGCGGGATTGGAATTCACCAGAATCACCCGGTATCCCTCTTCCTTGAGTGCCTTGCACGCCTGAGTGCCCGAATAATCAAATTCGCACCCCTGGCCGATGACGATCGGGCCTGAACCGATAATCAGAATACTTTTGATGTCCGTCCGCTTGGGCATTGATATGAAACCCCTGAACCAAATTTCAATTCATGCGCCGGCCTTAAACCAAAAGCTGCGCAGGCGAAAAGTTTAACGGCTGTGAGCAATTTATGCGCGGTGTTCTGCCGCACACCGTATCGGCGGGCGGATCGACCGGCCGCGCCCGTAAAACAGAAGGGGATTGATCGGGTGAGCCAATGCGGGGTCATGCGATGGGATTGCGGGTTTTTCCTTCACCGTGCCGACCTCGTACGACTTACTTGCGATGTATTTATCCCCGTCTCGGCGCGCTCCACACTTCGGCGCTGTGTTTCTATTATCCCTGCCCCCTGCTGCTCAATTTTCTCACGCTCAGGCGGCGCAGCCGCCCGCCGCACCCGCGCGGGAGGGTTCCCATTCAATGATGTTGACGAGACCGGAGAAAAGGTATATCGTTAAACCAATTGGTTGTGTGATTTTACGGAGTTCGCCATGTCAACAAGAATTTATGTCGTGTTTTACAGTATGTACGGCCACATCTGGCAGATGGCGGAAGCCATTGCCGCAGGGGCACGGGAAGTGGCCGGGGCCCAGGTTAAGGTATTCCGCGTGCCGGAAACCATCCCTGCCGATGTTCTTGAAAAGCATGGGGCCGCAGCGGCACAAAAAGCCTTCGCTCACATCCCCGTCATCAATCCATCCCAGCTTACCGAAGCGGACGCCATCATTTTCGGCACTCCGACACGATTTGGAAATATGGCCGGACAGATGCGGACTTTTTTGGATCAGACCGGCCAGATCTGGGCAACCGGCGGATTGATCGGCAAGGTCGGCAGCGTGTTTACCAGCACGGCATCGCAGCATGGCGGCCAGGAAACGACGATTACCAGTTTTCATACCACGCTCCTGCATCATGGCATGGTGATTGCGGGTGTGCCGTATTCCGAGCAGAGACTGCTGGCCATGGATCAGGTCACCGGCGGAACGCCCTACGGTGCCACCACGCTTGCCGGCGCAAAGGGTGACCGCAGTCCCAGCGAGAATGAATTGGCCATTGCCCGCTTCCAAGGGAAGCATGTGGCGCAGATTACGGCCAAACTGGCGGCAAAATAAAGCGGAGAACGAGGTGCTGCCGTGTTGGTGGACCGTCAGCTCGCGTCGATGGATCGGCGGATTTCCGGATTCAGCCATATCTTGGACCACGCCGGTGTGATGCCGATCATGTCGAGCACGATCAGATAGGTGATCGGATCGTGCAGAATCTCAAGGGATGCATCCGGTTGCAGCAATTCTTCCGTTTTGATTCCCTCCCCCCGCTGGGCCAACTGCGTAAGAATCTGCGCCGCCGGCGCCGGGTTAAACTCTTTGATGGACCGGTACACGCGCAGCTGAATGGCCGCCCGGGCCAGAATACGGGCCCAATACACTGGCAATCGCATGAGAATTCCCACCGGGGCATCATCATGGAGCAGGTCGAGTCCTATCGGAACGTAAAAAAAGGGGACCATCTTTGGCTGCCGGATAATATCCGCCGGCGGCTTGTGCTGAGCGCCTTCATAAAGAAACAACCCCGTTTGATATTCCGACCGAAACGCCCACCCCACCATGCCCAGATAGATGCCGTAGATCAGCAAAAGCAGAATCACCGCCAGTGCATCCCGCTGCGCGTGAGTTGTGGTGGCAATGACAAATACGACCAGCAGATAACCGAAACAGATCGCGATGACAAAGCCGATCAGCGGCATGAGCAACATACCCACCGCACCAAAAACGGCGCGGGCGATAACGCCCCCGACCAATCGTCGACGTCGAAGAGCCATCCGCCGCAGCCAGAACTCAAGTTGTAATGGCGCTGAATTCTGCTCCATACGAATCCCCTCGTTGATAAGCTAAACGGGGTCGGGCGTAATGCCGCAATCCAGCAGGACCTGATCGACAATTTTTCGCTGATCGGTACCGAACCAAACGCGAGATCCGTCCGCCTTCATGTCTACCCAGCCGAGTTGCCGCAGATATGCCAGCGTCGGAATAACCGCATTGAGCAGGGTCTGATCCAGCGGCAAATCGTTTACCTCAACTCCGTGCTGATGTTTGGCCAGATGAATTAATATCTGCGCGGCCGCCATCATATTGGCCGTAGAAGAGAGCGTAGCAAGAGTCTGCTGCTGGGGATGGGCGCGGGCGACCATGCGCGGTCCGATGAAAAAAGGACGCACAAACCACATATCCTCGCTGATATCATCGCCTGCAAGGTTGAGGCCCAAGGCCGCAAAACTCTGCAGATCAATCTGCGCGTTATCCATGTAGAGAATTTTCTCGCCCCGGCTATCGGTCCGGACAATAATCGGCTGGGCATCCAACTGATTCTTCTCACGCAGATATAACAGCGGCAGCATGATGGCCGCACCCACGATGAAAAAAAATATCCACCAGAGATGAATCCAGCCCCGCGTGGCGGCTATCGAGTTCCAGATGAAATAGAGCACCGTTCCGAGAAAGATCGGTGCGATCAGACTCAGCGCAAGGCCCAGATAGAACTGGAAACGCAGTTCACGACGGCGTTTTTCCTGCCGCTGCTTGAGCAGGTCGATCACTTTATGAGTCGCCAGCCGCCATTTTTCTTCTGACATAAAGTGTATTGTCCCCGCAACATGAGAGCGGGTCAATTCAGGCACGCCGACCGCCCATGGCCGCGACGGTTTCAGGTGGATTAGAAAGTGGAGTCAGGGGCAGCGGGGCTGTACTCCGGCACGGCTCTGCTGCGGATTTCACCGGGCGGGGAGTTCAGCAGCAATAGTCGACGGCGCGGGCAAGCACCGAACGCAATTCCTGCCGGGGTACGATACGATCCACGAATCCTTTTTCCTGCAGAAATTCCGCCCGCTGGAATCCTTCCGGCAGTTCCATCCGAATCGTATTGGCAATGGTGCGCGGACCTGCAAAGCCGATCATCGCACCGGGCTCGGCATAAATAATATCGCCAAGCATGGCGAAACTTGCCGTCACGCCGCCGGTCGTCGGATCGGTCAGCAAGCTGACATAAAGCAGACCTGCGGCCGCGTGGCGGGCCAGGGCTGCGGATGTCTTGGCCATCTGCATGAGACTGAGAGTGCTTTCCTGCATGCGGGCGCCACCCGAGCAGGAGACGACGATGAGAGGAAGGCGCAAATCGGTGGCCGTTTCAATGGCGCGGGTAAGTTTTTCACCGACGACGGTTCCCATGGATCCGGCGAGGAACGAAAAATCCAATACCGCCAGCACCACACGCCGGCCTTTGATGTACGCCAGACCGCTGATCAGGGCGTCGCCGGCGCCGGTCGCTTCACGTGCCTCGCGCAGTTGCTGGGCATAAGCTTTTTTCGCCTTGAAGTTCAGGGGATCGGAGGCCTTGAGCGCCGCGTCCCGTTCCTCAAAACTGCCCGGGTCGACCAGGATGTCAATCCGCTGTCTCGCCGTTACGCGAAAATGGTGGCCGCAGTAGGGGCAGCAATGAAGGTGTTCCTCCATTTCCTTGCGGTAGACCATCCGGGCACATCCGGGGCATCCCAGCCATAGGCCGGCGGGGACATTCACGTTTTTTCTTGTTGCGGTAAATCTCATTTTGGTATCGGGAACTACTTCTGTTAATTCAGCCATGAGTGACGTCTTCCTTATACAAGCTCCGCATCATCCGTGACCACTTGATGATTCAACCATGATCGAACCAAAGCTGAGCTTGGCGGGCGGTTGGTGCACCCAGCCCCACGCTCCTTACCACGCACCGCCGCTTGCCGCTCCATGTTACGCGCTGGCAGCCGTGTGATCTGAAAGCAAAGGATATGATAAACTTTTGTAAAGGCGGTAGCAAGCCCTTTGTTTCGTCGGGTCTGAATGCAGAATAATCCGCCATAAATTAAACGTAACAGCATATAAAACATATGCTTCTATACATATTCGAACGAACACCTTACGGCGCGATGGAGCTTGGCGGTGGCATGAAACTGACTCAGGCTCCTGGCTGTCAGGCAGAGTTATGCGCCGCAACACGGAATGGTTATAAGACTTTTACCAGTTAATGCTCCTTTCCCGTGAGGCAGGCGCCGGTGCCCAAAACAGGTATCCGTCGTAAATCCATTGCCTCGCTAAAGTGGTCGATCCGAGATATAATGTAGGGTGACGGTATAGCAGGAGTTGCGGCCTTGAAGTGGTCAGACGCAAAACTCGATGAATTGGCCCGCCAGTTGGCATACACGCCGGCGGTCAAACGTCGGCAACAACTCGACGCCGCCCTTGAACTTCTCTCTGAAATTGACCCCGAAGAGCAGTATCCTTGGGATTACATCCAGTACAAAATTACCGGCTACAAAGCACGCGAAGATTCGCACATTACGCTCTCCGGGCGTGGACTGCTGGCGGACCTGCCGAGCCTGATTGAATACATCTCATCCACCATCGACATTAAGGCATCGGATGCCAGCGAAAAAATTCTTACGCTTGATGAAGTGACAACTGAATTCGGCGTATCGAGCAAGACGATCCAGCGCTGGCGTCGGCAGGGCCTGCCTGCCATGCGGTATGTCTTTGCGGATGGGGTGCGGCGCGTCGGGTTTCGTCAATCTCAGGTGGCCACTTTCAGTCAACGCCATGCCCGACGACTGGCCGATGCCGCCCGGTACCGTCAGATACCGGAGATCGAAAAAGCGCAGATCATCGCCCGCGCCCGGCGGATGTCCACCAAGTGCCACTGCTGCCTGAAACTGATTTCCCGCCGTATTGCCCGGCGAACGGGAAGAAGCCCCGAAACGATTCGTGATATTATCCGGCGGCATGATGCCGAAAACCCCGCCGAGGCGATATTTACGGAATCTCCCGCCCGCCTCACGGATGCCGACCGACAGATCATTTCGGAATGTTTCCGGCGCGGCATATCGGTGGACTGCCTGGCCAAGCGGTATTGCCGCACCCCCGAAAGTATTGAAAAAATTGTATCGCAGCAGCGGGCCGACCGGATCAAGTCGATCCCCATCAAATTTGTTCACAACCCGCTTTTTGAGCATGCCGATGCGGATAAGATCATCCTCCGTGAACTGCCGGCCGAAGCGAGGCAGGCCGCCGCCAATGAACCGCTGGAGGAAGGTCAGCAGCAATATCTGCTCCGCCGGCCGGGAAATCTGCCCCCGTATCTTCAGGATGCCTTCCGCCAGCCGATCATGCCCCAGCCGCTGGTGATTGATGCCTTCCGCCGCATGAATTATCTGCGGTTCAAGGCATGGCGCCTGCAGTTGGATATCGACCCGCTCGACGCTGCCGAGGCCGATCTGGAACTTGTTGAATCGCTGCTTGCAGAGGCGGAGAGCATCCGCAACCATATTCTGCAGTCGCATCTGCGCATTGTGGTGCTGGTGGCGAGGAAGCACTGCCAGAGTAATGAAAATTTACTTGAATTGATCTCCGATGGAAACCTCTGGTTGATGCGGGCCGCTGACTCGTATGATTTTTCGCGTAACGTCCGCTTCAGCACGTATCTCTCGTACGCCCTGATGAAGAATTATGCCCATCGATTCGGAACTCCCACAACGGGGGCCAACCGCCTGCTCATTTCGCAGGATGACCTGCTGGACCAACTCGGCGCTCCGGCCCAGCAGAGCGTACCCGATGCGGTCGATATGCTGCTGATGCAGGGTAAACTCGTCGATGCCCTGGCTCAGCTACCTCAGCGCGAGCGGACGCTTCTGGCCCTGCACTACGGACTCGAGGCCGGCTCGCCCCCGGAAAGTCTCACCCAGATTGCCGAGCGATTCGGTGTTACCAAGGCCCGCGTGCGGCAGATTGAAATCAAAGCCCTGGCCAAGCTCCGGTCGATCCTGGAAAACCGTGCCGATGCAGATCACGAAGTGATGGAAAAACTCGCCTCCGTCCCATCCCGAACGATTCGAACCGATATACCCGGTACGATTTAATATTTCATGCCGCTTTGCACAGGACGATGATCCCCTCATCGCGGGGAAACGGGGTTTATCACGTTATGGATATCACACCGCCGGATTGAATCACCGCGATTTCGAGGCCGGGGAATACCTGGCCAAGCCGGGCGGAGAGCGAGTGGAGCACGGGCGTTTCCGATTCCCCATGGCCGAGCAGCAGGACATGGATTCCGGCGGCGCGATAGGCGAGCAGGTCGTGGTGTTTGAGCTCGCCGGTAATCAGCACATCGAACGGCACTTTCTGCCGCGCCTCCAGCGCCAGTTTACCGCCGCTGCCAGCGACAATGGCGCAGGTGCGAACCTGCGCGGACGCGGAGCCGGTGATCTGCACCAACGGCAGTTGCAGGCGTTTTTTGGCGATGCGGGCCAATTCGCTCAGCGTCGTGAGTTCGGGCAGTGTCCCGATCCGCCCCATGCCGGGATGGGTGGATGGGTTGGCCATGGGGATGACATCGAAGGCGGGTTGTGAACAAATTTGATGGG
>JAJZNY010000196.1 GCA_021852245.1 Planctomycetota bacterium
AATCGCCTTGTCATCTCCGTAGCGCCGGTCGCCGTGAAGTTCCTCAAAATCTTTGATGATCATGTGAATGTAATCGCGGGTTTGCGGGCGGTTGGGGTGTCGGGCCACCTGAACGGTTTCCCAGGCGGAGAGATTGTCGTAGGTTTTTTTGATCAGGCTGATGAGATTCTCGCGGAGTTTTGCGATTTCGTGGCTGTAGTCAACGCCTTTCTGCTCCTGCAGCACGATCAATTCCTGAATTTGCCGCTCGAGTTTTACAATCGGCTGTTCGAACGGCAGGCCCATCAGCGGTGATGTCGGTGCCGGGGCAGCGGTTTCGGCGGGGGGTTTCTCCCGGGCGGAAGAAGCGGGAGGAGATTTATCGGGGGATGATTTCTTTCGGGTTCCAGTTTGCTTCGCCATTGCGAGACTCCAATTGAGTTCAGACCACGGGTGCCTATTCACCGCCAGCATCTTAGCCCAAAACCGGCCGAACGCGGTAGTGTGCTGCGGGCCGCGGAGATGCTTTCACGGTAAGGCCCGGCGCGCGATATGCCCACCTCAACAGGTGCGATTTCGGTTACCGCCGGATCAGGGCTTCCACAGCGGCGGAATCGCCCGCGCATACTGCGGCGGCCCATCGGGCTGATCACCCAAGGCAACGGCGGCATGCCAACCCCATCGTGGATCGTAAAGAATGGCCCGCGCCATGGCTATCCAATCGGCGTCGCCGCGCTGAAGTATCCCCTCCGCCTGATGGGGATCGGAGATCATGCCGACCGCACGAGTGATGATGCCGGATGCTTGGCGCACCTTGGACGCAAAGCCCACCTGATAGCCCGGTTCTGCCGGTATGCGGATATGTGGAATAATGCCTCCGGATGATACGCAGGCGTAGTGTACGCCGCTGTCTTTAATACGCCGTGCCAATTCGCAGGCGTCGTCAATCTGCCATCCGTCGGGATGCCAATCACTTCCGGTTATTCGCATTCCCAAGGCAACGGTTTTGGGCACCGCGCGGCGGATGCGTTCAACAACCTCCATCGCAAAGCGAATGCGATGATCAAAACTTCCGCCGTAATCGTCTTTTCGATGATTGGTCAGCGGCGACATGAATTGATGCAGCAGGTAGCCGTGCGTGGCATGGATTTCAATGATATCGACACCTGCTGCCACGGCGCGAGATGCGGCCTGGGCAAATGCGTCTGCGGTGTGCTGGATTTGCTCCGCGGTCAAAGCTGTCGGCAGATGCCAACCGTTGTCAAACGCGATGGCGGAGGCACTGACGGTTTGCCAGGCATCCTGCTCTACGGTGAGGGGACCTCCGCCGAGCCAGGGAATCTGTGTTGAGGCTTTGCGCCCGGCATGGGCGAGCTGGATTCCGATGCGCACGTGTGGACGAATGCTTTTGATGAAGGAGATGATTTTTTTCAGGGCCAGTTCATTGGCTTCGCTATAGAGTCCGAGACAGCCATGAGAAATTCTACCCCGGCGCTCTACTGCGGTTGCCTCGATCATGACCGTGCCCGCCCCGCTGCAGGCCAAATTCGCAAGATGTTGGAGGTGCCAATCGCTCGCACAACCGTCGGCGGCACTGTATTGGCACATCGGGGCGACGGCCAGGCGATTCTTTACTTCAACTGGACCTAACTTCATATTTTCAAACAGCTTAGACATACTTTAAAAACTCCCAATGATTCATGCCCTCACCGCCTCACCCGATACCGTTCCCGGGCACCCGCGACGACTGAAGGTGACCATTCTACGCAGGCTCAACTTGACTTTTCAAATGTTCGTTTCAATTATGTATTTGAAGTGAGCTTTCGCAAGCGGCACTTTGAGATGTTTATTTGGAGTATTTGGCGGTGGCTCGAAAACCGGATGCAGAACTGGACTCCACACGCACCCGACTGCTGGAAGCCGCAGGCGAAATATTTGCCGAGCATGGGCTTTCGGCAACAACGATCCAGATGATTTCGCAGCGTGCCGGGGCCAACATCGCCGCGGTGAATTATTACTTCGGCAGCAAGGAAAAACTCTACAATGAGGTGCTCGCCTACGGTCGGCAGATCACCGGCGAATCGGCGGATACCCCACCGGAGCTCAAACCGGGCGAAGATCCGCACGCGGCACTGGAGTTGTTCATCCGCCAATATTTAGCCCGGCTCGTGAGTCCGAATCGGCCGCAATGGTATAACAAAATGGTCGCCCGGGAGATCGCTGAGCCGACCAGTGCCCTCGATGAGTTGATCCGGATTAAGATTGAGCCGATGCGAACCCGGCTGTCAGCGATTTTACGGCGCCTGCACGACAATGTACCGGCCGAGCTGGAACAGCAGTTTATGGAATGCGTCGTGGGGCAGTGCCTGTTTTATTATCGGTGTCGCCACGTCATTCTGCGTTTGCGGGGTAAGACGGAATATACGGAAGAGTTGATCGACGAAATTGCCGCCAACATCGCCCGCTTCTCGCTGGGCGGAATAGCCTCTTTGATGGAAACGCAGCCGTCCGGGACGGCAGCAAACTAATACGGATGTGGACAGTGGGGAATAATAACGGAATATGGGCAACCGGCAGAGCAGTGCACGCATCAGGCTTACGCCGGAAATTTAATTGGAGTACAAGCTGATATGACACAGACCGACCTGCAACCCGCACCGCCACCGGGTGCCGGAGAGACGTTTCGCAGCACCTCGCGCCCACCGCAGGCTGCCGCGCCGCCGGAGAAGAATGGAAAACGTAAAAAGGTTTTCCTGATCGGCGGCCTTGTGATTTTGATTCTCGGCCTGGCGTTGGGCATTCCGTATTACATTCACTCGCTGAATTATGCGTCCACGGACGATGCCTTTATTCGGGCCCACATCACGGCGGTGGCGCCGCGCGTTGCCCAGCAGATATTAAAGGTTGACGTGCTGGACAACCAATATGTGAAAAAAGGGACGCTTTTATTAACCCTGGATTCACGCCCCTACGCCGCCCAGGTTGCCATTCTCAAGGCCCAAATTGAGAACGCCGAGGCAAAAGCCGCCGCATCCAATTATGAGCTGGGTTTAACGCGTCAACGTGCAACAGCCGCACTGGATCAGGCCATTGCCGGCGTTCAGATTGCAAGGGCAGGCCTCGCCACCGCACAGGCGGCGGTTCTGCAGGCGGCCAGCACGCTGGCACAGGCGGAGGCGGCGGTAGCATCGGCTGCGGCAGATGTGGCACGAGCCAGAGCCAATCTCGCCGCCGCGATAGCTACATCCCAGCGGGCCAACAGCGATTACCGTCGTTATCGGGGGCTGGTGAAGACCGGCGATGTCACGCCGTTTCAACTCGATACCTATCGCGCCGATGCCGTAACCGCTGCGGCCGACGTTCTTGCCGCCCGCAAGACCCTGCTGGCGAAGATCGCTTATGTGAAGCAGGCGAACGCCAATGTGCTTGCCGCGAAGGCGAGCATACAGGCGGCCAAGGCGGGTGTTCAGCAGGCCAAGGCGCAGTTGGTTGAGGCAAAGGCCAAAGAAGCCGCCTACGACGTTGTGCCGCAGCAGGTGGGGCAGAAGCAAAGCAATGTCAGTTCCAGTGAGGCAACCATCAAGCAATTGAAAGCCCAGCTGGCACTGGCGGAACTTAATTTGTCGTACTGCAAAATTTACGCCCCGGTCAGCGGGTACGTAACCAAAAAAGCCATTGAACCGGGCGACTATGTTTCCGTCGGCCAGAGCCTGCTGAATATTGTCAGTAAAAAAACATGGGTGGTGGCGAATTTCAAGGAAACCGATTTAACCCATATGAAACCGGGGGATCCGGTAACCATCAGCGTCGATGCGTATCCGCAATTTACGTTTCACGGCTACGTGCAGAGCATTCAAGCGGGCAGCGGTGCCGCGTTCAGTCTGCTGCCGCCTGAAAATGCCACCGGCAATTTCGTGAAGGTGGTGCAGCGTATTCCCGTCAAAATCCTCTTCAAGCATATGCCGAAAAATGCCCCGTTTCTTGTAACGGGCATGTCGTGCGAGCCGGAGGTGAAAGTACGATGAGCGCGGCCGCCGCGATTCCCCAGCCAGCTCGACCGGCCATGAATCCGTGGGTCATAGCCCCTGTGGTTGCCATGGCGGCGTTCATGGAGGTGCTGGACACCACCATTGCAAACGTTGCCCTGCCGCACATTGCCGGCTCGCTGGCGACATCCATTGACCAGAGCACCTGGGTGCTGACGAGCTATCTCGTGGCCAACGCCATCGTGCTGCCGCTGAACGGCTTTTTCAGTGCCGCATTCGGTCGCAAGCGCTATTTCATGGGATGCATGGCGCTATTTACGATCAGTTCCCTGATGTGCGGGATGGCACCGAATTTTTCCGCGCTGATTCTCTGCCGGATATTTCAAGGACTGGGCGGGGGTGGGCTGCAACCCGGTGCCCAGGCGATTTTGCGGGATGTCTTTCCGCCTGAAAAAATCGGGGCCGCGATGGCCACCTACGGGATTGTGGTGGTGGTTGCGCCAGTGCTCGGCCCGCTGCTGGGCGGCTTTATCACCGATAACTTCACGTGGCGATGGTGTTTTCTCATTAATGTGCCCGTCGGCATCATCACCCTTTTCTTTCTCTCCATCCTGCTGCAGGACAATCCTAGCCATCGGCGGATTAAACTCAGCGAAACGAAGATTGATTACCTGGGACTTGGATTGCTGGCGGTCGGTCTGGCCAGCCTGCAGATCATGCTGGATCGGGGCGAGGATGCGGACTGGTTTGCCTCGCCGCTCATTCGAACACTGGCCATAGCCGCCGTCCTTGGCATCTCCCTCGCCGTCTGGTGGGAATGGCGACACAAAAGCCCGATTGTCAATTTTCGCATGCTCAAAGACGTGAAGAATTTCGGCATTGCCACCTTCGGCATGTTCATGTTCGGCAGCATTCTCTACGGCAGCACAACGCTGCTGCCGCTGCTGGTGCAGAGGATGTTCGGTTACGATGCACGGCAGGCGGGAATGGTGCTGGCGCCGGGTGGAATCGTGGTATTCTGCCTGATGCCGCTGGTGGGTTTTCTCGTCCCGCGGGTGGCGACGCGCTGGTTGATCAGTTTCGGAGTTTTCTGGAACGTGGTTGCACTTTACCTGATGTCACGCCTGAGCCTGCATGCGGATTTCAGTTCACTGGCGATGTGCCGCGTGGTGCAGGGTCTGGGTTTGGCGTTTCTCTTCGTGCCGTTTAATACCGCCGCGTTTGCCTTCGTGCCCAAGCAGAAACTGGCGGACGCATCGGGCATTATCAATCTGGCGCGGAATATCGGCGGAAGTGTCGGTATTTCGCTCTCGGTCAGCTTCGTCAAGCAGGTTGCACAGATTCATCAGAATTATCTCGTCGGCCGGGTGAATGTCCTCAATCCGGCGTATCGATCCAGTCTGCACACCTTAACGGGCGCCTTTGTGCACGGCGGACTGGCGATCTCGGCTGCCGGTCGGGCGGCGCAGGCGGAAATTTACAACATGGTCAGCCGTGAAGCGCACATGCTGGCGTATGTGGACGCGTTCCGCGTGCTGGCGATTGTGTTTTTATTCGTATTACCGATAGCGGCGGTGCTCAAAACGCCTTCGTTCAAGAGCGCCCCGGTCGTGGTGGAGTGATGTGTATGCAACCGGTTAAAACTCTGATTTCCATGGTCGCCATTGCGGCCGTTTCGCTGGGATTATCAGGTTGTATCAATCAGACGCAGGAGGTGGATCACTACCGTGACATCCTCCATGCCACCCCGCAGCCCATGCCGCGGAAAGTGCCGCATCTGCTCACGCTTGCCGGGGCGCTGCATATGGCCAATGATAATAATGAATCATTGGCGATTGCGGGTGAGAATTATCTTCAGGCGCTGATTGCCAAAGATCGGGCATTCGCCAATTTCTTCCCCACCGTCAGTCTGGCGCCGACCGATTATCAGCGGCGTGGATTCAATGAAACGCAGTTTCCTCCCGGATTCGGCAACCTGTTCCAGACACATTATTTCGACACGCCTCTCGCCGCGACTCTCAACGTCAACATCCTGCGTGATTCCACCGCCATCTCGGCCGCGGGATCATACACCGGGGTGCAGAAATCGCTGCTTCTGAACATGCAGTCGGATCTGCTGCTGGAAACCGCCCAGACTTATTACGCCGTGCTCTCCGCCCAGCGGTCGGTGAAAGTGCTTCGGCGCACCCTTGCCGTGCAACGGGCTACGGTGGCGAGCGAACTGCGGAAACTGCGGGCCGGCATCGCACTGCGGCTCTCCGTGCTGCAGGACGAGGCGGATGAAGCACGCACACAAGTGCAGTTGACCAACGCGGAGAATCTCGTGGAGCGGAGCCGGGCGACGCTGGCGTATCTGATCGGTGTAAACAGCCTGAATCGTGCCCGGCTGGTTAATCTTTTCCGCCCACCGGCGCATATCCCCACGCTTGAGGCACTTGATCGGGTGGCACTGGCCCGTCGGGAAGACTTACGGGCGGATCAGGATGCCGTTGCGGTGGCAAAGAAAGGTGTTACCGTCGCAATGGCCGAATATTTTCCGAGCGTGTCGATCGATTTTGACACCTTCCTCTACAAGGAAAGCTTTCCCAGTGACAGCTGGTGGAATGGCTTATTTACCGTCAATTTTCCCATTTTTGAAGGGGGTATGATCTACAACGATGTGCGGAAGGCCTATTCCAAGCTGCGCCAGGCCATGCTGGAAGAGGAGATGCTGCGCCGCAAAATACATGAGCAGGTACGCATCGCCCTTTCAGACTGGGTGACATCGCGCGAACTTGTCCGGGACACACGCACCGAAATGCACGCCGCACGGGCGGCATTCCTGCAGGCGCGGCATTCCTACCGCGTCGGGCTGGCGACGAATCTGGATGTGATCACGGCTCAGGATCGTTACCTCTCCGCCAATTTGACCTATCAGCAGGCCAAATACACCACCTGCGTGGACATGCTGAACCTTCTGCGTGAAAGTGGCCGATTGACCTACGCATCAATTGCCCAGCTTGCCCGCCAGCAGGCGGAGCAGGTGGCGATGAAAGACCATTCGCACAGGCCCATGGCCCGGCATGTCGCCAGCAAGTGATGGCGTGATCCAAGTGCCTGCTTGATCTCAAGGGCGCTCTGAACCGTCGATTCGAATGGTGATCAATGTTGTGAAGATGGCGGGTGAAATGCCCAGAGAGACCGCTTGAGCAACTGCCCCCAATGGTGGTCATAGGGATGGACGTGATGGGCGATTTTGCCATCGCGATAGACCGGAAGCCCGGCATTGGCCCATTGAAAAATAGACCCCCTCAGATCATGCACGTGGGTAAAGCCATCCTTCATGAGCCGGGCGCAGTAGGCGCTTGAGCGATAACCGACTGAGCAATACGCAACAATAGGCTGGTCGTGCGGCACTCCCGCCAGCGCCTGAGCCACTGATTCCTTTGCGTTAACCCACCGGGCGTGATGGAGGTGACTGACTTCATATTCAATTCGCGAGCGGACATCCAGCAGATGCGGTTTTGGCTTGTGGGGATCGGCAAGCCACGCATGGAGCGCGTGAACGGATAACTGTGGAACCTGGGGAAAATTGTTATGAATCATCGCGTTGACCTGCGTCCATGTCAGGCGGCGGCTGTGTTGATACCACCAATAGCCGCCGATAGCTGCAGCCAGCAAACACAGAATGATGAGGATCAACAGGGGTTTGTTCAATTTTTTTGCCTCGCATCGGCGCCGCTCGCTTCCACATCAGCCGGGCGACAGGCGCCAACGCGACGGATCGCCGCTGTGCATCAGTTTACCCCATCGTCGCACCCTGAGCCAAACGCGACTGGAGTTGAAATCTCAAGCCTCAAATTTCATATTTGAAATTTGAAATTTATTGCAACTGATCCCGGCCCAGGCGCAGGCCGTCGGTCGGCCGCGTAAAATATTGGCATGTCGGCTGGCTGATCTTGCGGAGAATATGATGCAGACTGTACATGCGAGGCCGTTATCAAGTTATCCACTCTTTATCCGGCTATTTTTCTGGAAGCAGAAGCGAAAATATGGGCGCGTTCTGGAGCCGGGTATGATCTGGGGGCGTTCGCCCAAGGTGTTTGCGACCGTTGCGCTGCTTTATGGCGCTCTGGATCGCCGTTCTTCGCCGCTGCCGCC
This sequence comes from Planctomycetota bacterium, assembly GCA_021852245.1. Next base: position 8,106 of record JAJZNY010000196.1, read on the forward strand.
GTCGCTGCGAAGCTTGGTCACGGTACGCGTTTCACAGATCAACCATTGTGCCTTCTGCATCGATATCAATTCCGCCACCCTGCGGAAACGGGGCGTATCCATGGAGGCAGTTGCCGCTATTGAGCACTGGCGTGCTGCGGAAGGGAAATTGTTTTCCGATGATGAGCGTCTGGCCCTCGAATACGCCGAAGCGATGACGCTCAATACGGTCACCGATGAACTCCGATCGCGGCTCAAGGCCCGGTGGGATGAGGATACGATCGTGGAACTGACGGGGCTGATTGCGTTTCAGAATTTGTCATCCAAATTTAACGCGGCGCTCGATTTGCCGTCGCAGGGGTTCTGCCGCATGCCGGGGCTAGCATCGCACGCCGGTTGC
>JAJZNY010000365.1 GCA_021852245.1 Planctomycetota bacterium
AGCAAGGCAGGCCGTAGCGACTTTTTCGGCGACGCCGCCAAGGTTTTCCTAAAACCACGGATGCGGTTACATTTCTGTTGAAATTGGTGGATCAGGAGATACAGGCCATGCCAAAATCTGGTGCCGTTGTAATGGCGGCCGGGAAATCGACCCGGATGAAATCCGCAAAGGTGAAAGTTCTGCATGAAATATGCGGCCGACCGATGCTGGCTTACGTTCTTGATGCGCTGCGTGGAGCGGGCGTTGAAAAAATCGCGCTGGTGGTCGGTCACGATCGCGAGCGGGTGAAGGATATGTTCGGGGGGCAGACGGATATCACGTTTGTCGAACAGCTTGAGCAAAAAGGAACCGGACATGCCGTCATGATGGCAGAAAGGGAAATGCGCGATGTCAGCGGGCCTCTGTTTGTGCTGGCGGGGGACGGCCCGTTGATCCGGGCTCAGACGCTCAAAACCTTAATGGGCTTTTTTGCAGCCAAACACGCGGCCATGACTCTCGCCACCAGTGAATTGACCGATCCGACGGGTTATGGACGTATCTTGAGGGGCGCTGATGGCAAGTTGCAGAGGATTGTAGAGGAACGCGACTGTACTGAAAGTCAGCGGCAGATTCGAGAGGTGAATCCATCGTATTACCTGTTCGATGCGGTCAAATTATGGCCGTTTTTGGCAAAAATCACGCCAAACAATGCCAAAGGAGAGTACTACCTGACCGATCTGGTGGAATTGATGCTCTCGGCCGGGGAGGCGGTGGAAGCGGTCGCGGCCGTGCCGCCGGAGGATGTTCTGAGCATCAATTCCCGATCGGAACTCGCCAGGGTAAGTGCGATCATGCAGAACCGCATTTTGGAGGGGATCATGGCGTCGGGTGTTACCATTACATCGCCGGCGAACACATGGATTGAATTTGGCGCGAAAATCGGTGAAGATACTCTGCTCGAACCGTTTACCTTTATCGGTGCGGGGGCTGAAGTTGCGGCGGGAAGTCGAGTTCCGGCCGGTACGGTGGTGGCCCGCGGAGAACGGTTCGGAAGCGTTTAGCGTATCAGGCGCGATGCGATGAGCGGACCGTTTAACCTCGAGCTGCGGCCCCGGGGGGCGGTTTTTTTGTTATTTTCCCAATGGTGCCGTGCCGGGTTCGATTCGCAGGCCAGAGTGCGGATGATCCGGCGAATTGGGCCCGCGAGTGCAGCGGCAGATGGACGGATGGCAGGTGATGACCGACAACTTGAAACATGAGCTGAAGATCTTCGCCGGAAGAGCCAATCCGTCGTTGGTCAAGGCAATTTGTCGGCACCTGGGCCTGGAGGTGGGCCGGGCACGGATCGAGAGCTTTCCCGATGGCGAAGTGATTGTAAAACTGGAAGAGGATGTCCGCGGTCGAGATTGCTTTATTGTGCAGCCGACCTGCCCGCCGGTTAACGACAACCTCGTTGAGTTGCTGGTGTGGATTGACTGCCTGATGCGGGCATCGGCCACGCGTATCACGGCGGTGATCCCTTATTTTGGTTATGCCCGGCAGGACCGGAAAAGTGAAGGGCGCACTCCGATCACGGCCAAGATGGTGGCCAACATTATTACGGCTGCCGGTGTAGACCGCGTGATTGCGATGGACCTGCACGCCGCACAGGTACAAGGCTTTTTCGATCTTCCGGTGGATCATCTGCTGGCATCACCCGTATTTCTGGCATGGTATCGCAGACAGTTGCCGGAGCTTGGGCGTATTGCGATTGTCTCGCCCGATCCCGGCAACCTCAAGGCCGCCAGTTACTATGCGGAAATGCTCGGCGGCGATCTGGCGTTTATCGATAAGCGGCGACAATCGGGTACGAAGGTGTTTATGTCGACGATCGTCGGCGATATCGTTGATAAAACGGTGCTGATGTTTGATGACATGATCACCACCGGCGGAACCATAGCCGAGGCGAGCAAAATTTTGATGGACCGCGGGGCACGGGCCGTTCACATTGCGGCGACGCACGGCATTTTTGCCGGCGCCGCCATTGAACGCGTCGCCAAGAGTCCGATTACCAAGATTGTGATAACGGATACGGTACCGATTGATTCGCGGTTGGATCCGATCCGCGATCGTCTTGAGGTGCTTTCGATATCCGATCTTCTCGGCGAGGCGATCCGACGGATTCACCTCAATGAATCGGTATCAAGCCTGTTTGACAAGGGTGGCAATGGCGGCAAGCGCTGAGAGCGCCCGCCGCGGAAATGGATAAACGGGCCGGTGGGCCTTGAGTTTTTTTTCAGGAGAATGTGAGCCATGGTGGCCAAAACTATCAATGAACGTATCGTCCTTGAGACCCAACCCCGTGTGGAAGCGGGGCGAATGCATTCACAGCGCCTGCGGGCAGAAGGGAAGTTGCCGGCAGTTGTCTACGGACTTCAGGGCGCAAGCACATCGATCAGTGTTGACGCCGCGGCGGCCGAGCGGGCCGTTCACAGCGGAGCGCACCTGCTGGATTTGAAACTCGGTGGACAGGTGGAACACGTCCTGATTCAGGATGTGCAGTACGATCACCTACATAAGGATATTGTGCATGTGGACTTCCTGCGGATTGATCCACATAAGAAGGTTCATGTGCGGATTGCCGTCGAGTTTAAGGGTGTAGCCAAAGGTACGAAAGAAGGAGGCGTGCTGGACGTTCAGCATGCGGAACTGGAAGTTGAGACGCTTCCGCTTGAGATTCCGGACAGCCTGAAGGTAACCATTGATGATCTGGAACTCAACGGTGTGATTCATGCACGCGATGTTGCCCTGCCGCCCGGTATGCGTCTGATAACACCGGGTGAGCAGATCGTATGCCAGGTGAAACTGCCGAAGGTGGTTGAAGTGGCAGCGGAAGCTGCGTCGGGCCCGACGGAACCTGAAGTTATCGGCAAGAAGCCGGATGATGCGGCTGCAGCCGCTGCGGCGCCAGCTGCCGGTGGAAAAGCTGCCGCACCAGCGGTGGCGGGTGCGAAACCGGCCGGAGGCAAGAAATAATCCGGTGCCGGATCAGACTTTGACGGTGGTGGTATTCTCACTCCGGTGCACAGCATGAAGCTCATCGTCGGCTTGGGTAACCCCGGTACCGAATATCAGCATACCCGGCATAACGCTGGATTTATGCTTGCTGATACACTCGCCGAGAAAGCAAACGCCGGCCACTGGAGCAGAAAATTTTCCGGATTGGTGACCGACTTTCGGTGGGATGCCGAAAAAGTGGTGCTGCTCAAGCCGGAAACGTACATGAATCTGAGCGGTCGATCGGTGCGGGCAGCGGTGGATTTCTATGATCTTCCAATCGCCGACCTGCTGGTACTTGTGGATGATATCGCTCTGCCGACCGGAAAAATTCGGCTGCGTACGGGGGGTTCAAGCGGCGGACACAATGGCCTGGCGAGCATCGCGGAGTCATTGCGAGGACGACTGGAGACGCCCACCGATTTTGCCCGATTGCGTATCGGTGTCGGCCATCCGGGAAGCGTCCCGCTGGAGCGATACGTGCTCTCGCGTTTCAGCCCGACGGAACGGGTGGAAATTGCCGGGGCTTTATCTCGTGGGGCCGACGCGGTAAACTGTTGGATTCGCTCCGGTATTACCGCCGCGATGAATGAGTATAACGGCGGGTGAATCTGGCATGCGACCCATACGTTGCGGATCAAGCGGATGATGCTCCGCAGGCGGCGCTGGACCGAATGGGGTAGAGGGATAAAGTGATTTTGTTTTGACGGGGAAACCCATGGTGGCGCACGTGGCGCTGCTCGCCGTCAGACGTAGTTTGGAGAATCAGTTCATGTCGGTACACGTTGGCCAGTATGAAGGCTTGTTTTTAATTAACCCCACCTTTGCCGGCGGCAACTGGGATGCTGCGCGTCAGGAAGTGGAACATATCCTCAACCGCGCGAATGCGGAAATTCTGCATCTTCGCAAGTGGGATGAACGCCGACTGGCCTATCCGGTTGAGGGGCACAAGCGCGGGCTCTACGCGCTGGCGTTTTTCCGATGCGAGGGGCCGAAGGTTGCGGGCATCGAACGGGATGTGCAGTTGTCGACCAATATTCTCCGCGCCCTGATTATCAAGGCTGATCATCTGGGCCTGGCGGATATGGAGCAGATGATTCCGCAGCAGCCCGCAGTGGATGAACACTCGGGACGTGGATTCCGCCGATCGCATGATCGTCAGGCGGATCGATCAAATGAAGCGCCGGCTGAATCGGACATCACAGCCTGATATCTCACCGGGAGGATATCCGTGCCCCACGGGTGGGGATGCACGAGCGTCCACGGCAGGGTTAACGCAGTCAATAGGGTGACATATGGCAAACCTCAATAAAGTTTTTCTGATGGGAAACCTCACCCGGGACCCACAACTCTCCTATACACCGTCGCAGACGCCGGTCTGTGAGCTGGGCCTGGCGGTAAATCGCCGCTGGACGGCTCAGGACGGCCAGCAGAAGGAAGAGGTGACGTATGTTGACTGCACCTCCTACGGGAAACAGGCCGAAACGCTCTCCAAATACATGAAGAAGGGGCGGCCGATATTTATTGAGGGGCGATTGAAACTGGATCAATGGGAAGCGCAGGACGGTTCCAAGCGATCGAAGATGCGGATCGTTGTGGAAGGGTTCCAGTTTCTCGGCGGACCGGATTCCCGCGGTGGCGAAGGCGGAGAAGGGAACGCGCCGCGATATCAACCGCGGACGGCGCCGCAGGGCGGTCGTCCATCGGCACCCCAGAATGATGACGGGCCGCCGCCGGTATCGGATGATGATATTCCGTTTTAACTCCGGCGGGCGGGCTGAAAATCAGCCGCCGTCGATATTTGAATGATTGATTTTTTACATACGCGAGGTGAATGATGAAAGTTTTATTAACAGACACAATTGATAAAGTCGGTATCGTCGGTACGGTGGTCGATGTCAGCGAGGGGTATGCCCGCAACTATCTGCTGCCGAAGAAACTGGCCACCACCCCCACGCCCGGCAACATCCAGCGACTGGAAGCCGCCCGCAAGGAACATGAGGCCCGGATGAAATTGCTGCGTGAGCAGAAGGAAGCGCTTCTGGCGGCCATCACCGGTCTGGAACTCACCATTGCGCGGGCATCGAACGAAGAGGGGCACCTGTTCGGATCCGTTTCGCGGCGGGACATCTCAGACGAGTTGATGAAACTTGGCCACGCGGTTACGCCGGATGATGTTCGATTGGATGAACCGCTGCGCCGCATTGATACTTTTATGGTCAATGTGCAGTTGGCATCGGACCTCAAAACGCAGATTAAAATTTGGGTGGTGCGCGAAAAGCCGGCTCAGGAAGGCGAAGCGGCAGCCGCGGCGACCGAAAATTCGGGCGACACCCAGGCTGCCGAGTAAACGCGGCAAGTAAAAATCAATACCCGACCGGCGAGACGAAGATCGCGTCCGGCCGGAAGACGATCTTGGGCCGATGGCGGGCAAAATACCGCATCGGCCTTTTTAATTCCTCACCGCTCTGTTATTTATCCGCTCCGTCCGGTCTGCATAATAAAAACGATCGCCGGAATGGTGATACAAATTCAGAAGTCTATTTGTCAAACATAACCTAACGTAAAAGCCAATCTTCCTGTAGACTTCCTCCTATAGGAGACGTTTGCAGTAGCGACCTGCAATTCTAGAACAGGTGGCACTGCAAGGTCTCATGCGGATGGCGACGCGAAAGCTGGGCAACCGATTGCATGTGGTTGCCCGGCACACCGGTCCCGAGGTTCTCTGTGAGCTTCCGGGTCCGGTAGCCAGCTCAAGCTGCTGCATGCTCAAAGTTGAGTCTATAAGATTTTGCACCGTTTAAAGTATTTATGTCGAGGAGGCATAAAATGGGTATGCGTGGAATGTCCAGACTCAGTGGGAATAAGACGGGCAAAAAGCCCGGCCGCAGTGGTTTCACCTTGGTTGAGTTGCTTGTTGTCATTTCAATCATTGCACTCTTGATATCACTTCTTCTCCCCGCCCTTTCCAAGGCAAAGGAGGATGCGGTAACGATTTCCTGCCTGGCCAATCTCAGGTCGCTCGGGCAGATCACCAACGAATATGCCCAGAATTATCAGGACGCAATCCCATTTGGCAGTTCGACGGCCGAGAACTGGCCTAATCAGTGGGGGCAGGATAGCTGGGATTCCCTCCTTTTTGCATTTAATAAAAATATCCTCCCCAGCCCCGGTTGGGAATTGGCATACGCCGAGGGGAACACCTATTTCCCAAAGCCCGATCGCTTTCCGGGACGTCCGGGTGAATACAATGCCATGTTCGTTTGTCCCGCAGCAACCATCATGCCCACTCCCGGCGCTGCCATGTGCACGTATTCTGCCAACCCTAATTTCTTCATGGCGTACAATCAGTACAACAGTAAGGACCTTTACACCTGTCGCCTTTCCCAGGTTACCGACCCCTCCCAGTCGGTGGCGATCGGTGATGGAAACCAAGTCAAGACAGGAGGAATGGCCGCCGATTCCAGCGCCTTTACATTCAGTTGGCAGCAGAATACCGCCAATGGATTCAAAGCCCCGGCCAATCAGTACATGAACTATCCCGATTATCTCGTCCCGCCCAACGGCTTGGTCGCTGGCGATACCGCCAATTTAGACTCTCCCGCATGGGTCCCCAGCGCCAGCGGTAACGGCCTCCGGTATCGCCATGGCAACGATGCCAATGTCGTCTTCTTCGACGGCCACGCGACCTCAATCCCAATGAACAACAATACTCCCGGTAACCCACCGGGAACGCCGGGAACATCCGGCTCCACCGGGCTGAAGATTATCAATATCATCAATCCCAATCTGTCGGCATCAGTAGCGCAGAATTTGTATTGACCGCCCGGACCCGCAGGGCGCAAGTGCTCATCGCGGCCGTGGGGATGAACTTTAACGATGACGTGGGGTGGCTGTAGATCGCCACTCCACGTTCGTCTAAACTCTCTGGTACGGAAGGATCCTCAAGCACCGGCGTTATGGTGGCTTAATGCTGCGTGGCAGAATAAGTCGTGGTGTCATGAATGAAAAGGAGTTTCCCTTATGAAACGACGAACGTTTGTCAAGGCAGGAGCGGCGACCGCAGCAGCGGGGGCACTCGCCTCCGTGCGCCCGGTTCGGGCGGCAAGAGCGAGTCGTCAAAGTCGCCGACCAAACATCCTGGTATTTCTCACCGATGATCAGGGGCGATGGGCGCAGCAGCCTTACGGCAACCCGGATGTCAAAACACCTAATATGAGCTGGCTGGCCGAGCACGGCACCAAGATGACGCGGGCGTATACCACCTGCCCGGTCTGCTCACCCGCACGAGCCTCATTTTTTACCGGGCGCATGCCTTCCCAACATGGTATTCAGGACTGGCTCTACGAACCCGGACATATCTACGACAATTGCCTCAAAGGCCAGACACTCATCTCCGAACCCCTCAAGAGCGCCGGGTACCACACCGGTCTCGTCGGTAAATGGCATTGTGGAGCAACGCGATTTCCAAAGACGGCATTCGATTACTGGTTCAGCTACTGGGTTTGGCAGTATCCTCATTTCGGTAAGCAGAACTTTTCCAATCAGGGCAATTATCTCGAAGAGTACGGCAACCAATCTCATCTCCTCACCAATCGTGCCTTGGAGTTCCTGAAAAATTCACGCGTCGGACGGCGAAAAAACCGCGAACCATTCTTCCTGTTTGTCGGTTATACCGATACCCATTCACCCCATATTCAGGCCCCCAAAAAATATGTCGATTATTACAATCGGCAGCCGCTTAACTGGTTCAAGGTTCCCCCGTTTGCTTCGTGTCACGGCCAGATTGCAAGTCTTGCCAACGGCGTTCCGCGTCTGGCATCGGAACAGCACGCCCGTCTGGCCGAATATTACGGCGCGGTCGCCAATATCGATGATCAGGTCGGAAGAGTCCTCGCCGCATTAAAGCAGATGGGCGAACTCGATGACACCATGATCGTCTACACCGGTGACCATGGTCTTAACGGCGGACACAATGGCTTCTGGGAAAAAGGCAATGCCACCATCCCCCAGAATTTCGTGGATGATTCCATTCTCATCTCTTCCATCATCTCCTGGCGTAATGGCGATGTAAAAGCCGGTGTCAGCAGTGATGCCATTGTCAACCATCCCGATCTCTTCATGACCATCCTCGATGTCGCTCAAGCTCACCCCGGCCAAGCCGTCCTCGATAGCATCAATTCCCCGGGGTTGTCCTATCTGCGGCAGTTGCGTGGTGAACATGTATCAGGATGGCGAGACTCCATCATCTGTGAGTACGGCAACGCTCGAATGATTCGCACTCACCGCTATAAACTCATTCTCCGTTATCCGTACGATTGGGTGCAGGCTCCCAACGAACTTTATGATCTTCAAAATGATCCCCACGAGCGCGTCAATGTCTACAACAAGGCGCAGCATGCGGAATTAATCAAAGACCTGAGCCGAAAAATAAATGCCTTCTTCAAGGTCTACACGGTGCCGGG
>JAJZNY010000081.1 GCA_021852245.1 Planctomycetota bacterium
TGATGCCGACGCGTGAATTGGGTAAATCCGGTTTGAGAGTGACACCCATGATCTTTGGTGCATGGGCCGTCGGCGGATGGATGTGGGGAGGTGCCGATGATCACCAATCGATCGATGCGATTCGGGCCTCAATCGATGCGGGCGTTACCAGCATCGACACCGCCGCCATCTATGGAATGGGCCACAGCGAAACGCTCGTAGGCAGGGCCATCGCTGGCTATCCGCGCGATAAAGTGATCATTGCCACCAAATGCGGTATGCGCTGGGACGACCCCGAGGGTGCGGGCGTTGACCCGTGGAATCAGAAAACACCCGACGGCCGGGATGTGGTGATCCGCAAAAATTCGCGCCCCGCAAGCATTGCGTGGGAAGTCGAGCAGAGCCTCAAGCGACTCAAGACCGACTACATCGATCTTTACCAGATTCACTGGCCCGATACCTCGACTCCATTTGAAGACTCCATGTCCGCCATGGAAAAACTCCGCAAGGCCGGCAAGGTGCGGGCCATCGGCGTAAGCAACTACAGCGTTGACCAGATGAAGCAGGCGATGAAGGCCGGGCAACTCGCGAGCCTGCAGCCGCCGTACAGCGTCGTGCGCCGGGGCATTGAGCAGGAAATACTCCCGTTCTGCCAGAAAAACCAGATCGGTGTCATCGTTTATTCTCCGCTGGAACGAGGTCTGCTGACCGGCAAGGTTACCCCGGATCGGAAATTCCCCCCGGGCGATCATCGCAATGAACACAAGCTCTTCACGGTTGAAAACCGGCAGAAAATTATCGCCGCACTCGAATCGATCCGGCCGATCGCTGATCGATACAAGGCCAATTTTGCCCAGATCATCATCAATTACACCATGCAGGTTCCGGGGATCACCGCCGCCCTGGTTGGTGCGCGAAATGTCGAGCAGGCCCGTTCCAACGCCTACGCCATGACCTTCACCCTCACACCTGACGAATGCAAGGCCATCCGCCGGGCGTTTGATCCTCTGGTGGTCTGATGCCGGGCACCTTCTCAGGCTTGCCTAACCCGCGGCGCGCTGTTATCACATCATCCGGCGGAGGCGATATCCGGCCGCGAGGGTCGGCGTTTCCGGTCGTCTGGTATCAATGAAGGAGTTCCCAGTGCGGCATCAAAGTGTTCTACGGTCAGTACGCTCGATGGCGGTGCTTCCCACGGCTCTGGTGGCGGCGGTCCTCTTGGGTGGCTGTGCACAATCCACTTCCAATATGGCGGCGCCGAGTCTTTACAGCCAGCTTGGCGGGCAGCAGGGAATTACCACAGTCGTCCATGCATTCCTGATCAACGTCAGCAAAGATCCACGTATCAACGGCCGATTTGCCCATGCCAATATCGCAAAACTGCAGACGGCGCTCGTTAACCAGATCGGGCAGCTTTCCGGCGGACCGCAGGTCTACACCGGCCCGGACATGTATCAGGCCCACAAAGGAATGCGCATTACCGACGCCCAGTGGAATGCCTTCATGGGCGATTTTTCCGCTACGCTGAAAGAAGAACATGTCACACCGGTCGCACAGCAGGAACTCATCGATCTGCTCGCTCCGATGAAATCCGACATCGTCGGTCATTGATCGCCGATGTCGTCGAACGCCGATTTCGGTCCGGTGCATTCCCCAACTGTTTGGGTGAATGCACCGACCAACGCGCTGATCGCGCCCGACGGCGAAACGGCATCTGCACCGGCATGCAAAAAATCCAGCGAAATCGGAGACTGGCGATACGCCCACACTGGCTGGAAGTTCATCATCGCATAAAATAGCACTCAATGCGATTATTGACCGCTGGATTTCGGCCTCTCCTCAACCCCATGATCGGGGGAATCTATTTCGGGCCGCCCGGTTGGCAACTGCCCGATATTCCGCCCGTTACGATGGATCCACACCGTGACGCACCCCCGCACCCCGCCGACCGCAGGCAGCTTTGCGAGTATCTGGCGGCCGCCGATCTGGGCCAGACGCATCCGCAGTTTCCTTCGCTGGCGAATCAGACGGCGTCGATAAGCGGGCGGAAAATTAAAAAAATCATTATCAGCGCCCTGTCCATCATTCCTGAATCGCGTATCGGCGCCATCTGTGCAAAAATAAACCCGGCGGAAATCCTGGCCGGCATGGATCTGATCACCGGGATATTTTCGTCCCCCACGACGGTGCTGGCCTATGAGCGCATCGATCATCGCGAGCTGCGCCCGCTGCTGAAGCTGGCACGATCGCGCTGTCGGCTTTTGCCGCTGGTGTCCCGATATCCGGCCGCTCATCCTGCGATTCTTGCCCGGATCGTCGCCGGCTGCCGCAGTGCGGATCCGCTTGAAGAGGGAATACTCACCGCTGATCTGCTCACATGCCTGCTGCTGGGCCGATCGCTGCTGCACGGGACACTCTGTTCCCATCGCCCGGTGCAGATATTCCTTTCGGGCGTTTCTCCCCGCGTCGTCTGGGCGAAAATCGGCTCTCCAGTTCGGGATGTGTTTTTACAGGCGGGAATCGATCCCGGGGCCATGCAGTGCATCGCCAATGGTTTGTTGACAGGGCGGGAAATCGACCCGGCAACGGCCAAGGTGGATTCTGCACTCGAGACGCTGGCACTGCGCCTTCGTCCTGAGCCGGAAACGCCGGTGGACTGCATCCGCTGCGGGTGGTGCGTGCAGACCTGTCCGGTCGCCATCAATCCCGCCGCGCTTTACGCCGCCCAGTGTCTGCATGATGGAGTTGCCCAGGCCAATCCGCGCGAGGCCTTGGCCTGCATCGATTGCGGTCTGTGCACCTACATCTGCCCGTCGCGGCTTCCCCTGGCCGCCTGCATGGAAGATATGCGCAATCGCGTCGAATTTAATCTTGTGTCGGTTGTGGGGGACTCTTCGGTATGACCGCTTCCGATGCTGCAGTTGTTGCCTCGCCCGGTGCACGACGCCGCGCTCCATTCCTGCTCTGGCCTGTCGCCCGCCGTGAATTTTATCAGGCCATCATGATCGCCCTGATACTCCCACTCGCCTGGGGCGTGAGCATCTTTGGAGTCCACGCCCTGCTGATTATTGTGCTGGCGGTGGCAGCGGCGGCTGCGACGCAGGGCACACTGAGGCGTTTCACCAGCCACGGCAAGCTGATGACCTTCAACCATACCATCACCTCGGCGATGCTTTTGTCCGCCTTGGCACCCGAAACCTGCCCGCTCTGGCTCGCCAGCATCGCCGGGATAGCGGTGGCACTGCTGATCTGGCTGGCCGGGCTGCCGGGACGACAACGCGTCCACGTCGGGCTTCTGGTGGCCATATTCTTGAGTCTGGCCGTGGGCCGGATTTCGCAGGGGCCGATTCTGGTTCAAGATGCGCTGGTGGTGGGAAATCTCGGGCTGACGACTCCGCTTCAACATTATCGCTGGCCCCGACGAGCCGCAGTGCGCGGTCGCGATGCGGTCACCGTTCCTGCGCCCGATCATGTGCTGGCTAAAACGCTCCGCGTTGTCAGCGATCGGCCCCAAGGCGCCAAAGCCCGTTCCATGTTGAACATCGCCTTCGGCACTCTCTTACCGCCGCCGACCGAACTTTTTCTTGGGGCAATGCCGGGCCGAATCGGAGTGGTAGGGGTTTTGGGGATCATCTTGGCGGGCCTGATTCTGGCATATCGCAACATTTTGAATCCCGCCGCCTGGGGGATGTTCATCCTGTTCGTTCTCGTGGGCCTGATTTTTGCTCCGCTCTCAGCGCATTCCATGCACCATCAATTCTGGCAAAGCCTTGGCGGAATCTGGTATCTGCCCCCGGAGCGGGCGATCGATCTCCTGTTTGTTGAAATATGCAGCGGAGATTTCCTTTTCGCCTCGGTCTTTCTGCTTGCCCTGCCCGGCACGCTTCCTCTCTCGCCCCGGTCGCGATGGGTCTTTCTTCTGGCGGCCGGTTTTCTCGCGGCCCTGTTTTCGCGAATTGCACTGCCGCTGCCGCCGGCGTCCACCGCCATCTTGATGCTTCAGCCTCTGGCCCCCTGGTTTGATTCGATCCTGCCACGCCGGAGCTGGATTAAATTTTAATGACTGCCCGAACCCGAAGTGGGGTTATCCGTCGGGGGCTTTTCAAACGGCTTGGGTGCGGGATAGGCCAGTTTTTTTTCCGTGCCAGAAAGCAGCCGCGAAATATTGCTCCGATGCTTGATGATGATCAGAACTGAAAACAGCACTGCCGCCACCGGCAGCGGCCAGAAGACTCGCCACTCCTGCCGCGGCAGCCACAGCCACGAATGCGGAGCCAGACGACCGGCAAATAGAACGGCAGGCGGAAACACCACGGCGGCAACAATCGAACTGAGCGAAATGATGCGCGAAAGAAAGAAGACCAGCAGAAACACCGCCACCGCCACGAGACCTGCAAAAGTAAAGATCGGCCAGATGCCCAGCACCGCGCCGAATGTTGTCGCCACCCCCTTGCCTCCCTTGAATTTCAGATAAATCGGATACAGGTGTCCTGCGATGGCGGAAGCCGCGATGATCAGCGGCGGCCAGTTCCCCGCACCCTCATGGCGACCGATGATGGCGGTGAGCAGAACCGGCACAAACCCCTTGAGAAAATCGAGACCGAAAGTAAGCCAGAAATACCGCATCCCCAGCAATCGACCCACATTGGTCGCACCGATATTACCACTGCCGTGGGCGCGGATATCAATACCTTTAGCCCGTCCCACCAGAAGCCCGAAGGGGATCGACCCCAGCAGATACGCCGCCACCACGCCCAGTATCAGCCCAACGTAGGAGATGTTCACTGTTTCATCCTGCAGAAAGCCAACATGTCACAAAAATATATTACCGTCGCTCCACCGCGTGGCGCGAACGTGGCGTTACCGTTTCGCGGTAAATCCGCTCCAGTCGATCCATGTACCCTTGCGGTCGCAGACGAGCAAAATGCGCCTCCGCCGCCTGCACCATTTTAAGCCGCCGCTCCCACGTCGGCCGGATTGAATCCAGCGCCGTCGTCATTTCGTGCACGCATCGGGGCGAATCGACAATCACCCCCATGCCCAGTTCCTCCACCAGATTCGCCGCTCCCAGAAACCGGGTGCTGATGACTTCCAGGCCGTGGGCCATCGCCTCCAGTGCCACGAGTCCGAAACTGTCGTAGAACGTGGGGAATAACAATGCATCCACACCCGCATAGACACGCGACATTTCCCGTGTCGGCCCGATGAATTTCACCCTCGGGCTGATCCGAAGTTCTTCGGCAAGTTCCAGATATCGCCGCACTTTGCCCATTCCCACCACCACCAGATGCCAGTCGTCACTCGCCGCTACTGCGCGAATCGCCCACGATAATCCTTTGCGCCTGAAATCGTGTCCGGCAAACAGCGCCACTCTCGCCGAGTCCGGCAGATGATACATGCCCCGAAGCCATTGCCGATCGCGCAGCATCTCTTCACCTGACGGTACGCGATACATCAGCGGATTTTCCATTCGCACCAGCCGCTCCGCCGGCACCTGATAAAATTTCATGAAGTCGCGCATCACCAGATCGCTGATGCAGATAATCTTATCCGCCCCGCCACGTTTTACCGGCTTGCAGGCCGCCTTTTCCAGCGACAGCAGGGTACGCTGTTTACCCGAGATTCCCAATGTGAGACGCTTGAAATTTGCCGCCGCCGAATGATCCCGCGAACTTATCGCCTGATCCTGCATCCGCATGTAGACGCCCGGTTGCGGGTGATAAACATCTCCCGGAAAAGCGACGGAGATGGAATGAACCAGATCCGGCCGATGTTGACGGCACCATTGCGATACCCGCCGTCCGAACTGCCGAAATCCAAAACCGGTGCTGAGTTTCGCGGCTCGAAGAGCATGAATCGTCACGCCCGGAACCGATTCCGTGCGGATTCCTCCGGCGGTTGCCGATTTGACCGCGTCGTGGGATGCACCCCGGTGCGCCGCCTGATAACGGTCGCGGTGGCGGCGGCTGTCGTGGCAGACTACATGCACGTCGTGGCCGCGGGTAACAAGTTGCCCGGCCAGCCAAACCGCGAAATGCTCGGCTCCGCCGCGTGCCGCATCGAAATGCTCAATGACCAGTGCGATCTTCATACTCTGCGTGCCTCAATCGCCCGTTCAATCGCCCTCTGCACCATCTCCACCGTAATCCCACGCATGCAGCGATGGTCAATCGGGCAGACTTTTAACTGACACGGCCCGCATTCGACGGGAACACTGACAAGCTGCTCGCATGGGTCATAGGTCTGGGCCCAGCGCGGATCGGTCGGGCCGAAAAGCGTTACCAACGGACGCTGAAAGGCTGCCGCAAAGTGGCGGGGACCCGTGTCATTGCATACAACGAGGCCCGTACCTGCTGCCAAGGCCTTAACCGTCCCCAGCGCTGTCGGCTTTTCCAGAGTCGCCAGATTGATGATGCGCCCGGGCACCTCCGTTTTCGCCTGCCGTGTAATTTCCTCCAGTGCCGGAAGCTCACTCGGCGCTCCGGCCAGCAGCACCCACCAGCTTCGTCCAGCGCCGCCTGCCGCGAGCCAGCGGGCTAATACTGCGAATCTTTCAACAGGCCAGCATTTGGACGCACCGAAATTCGCCCCCGGAAAGATCATCGCGTACGGACCGTCAATATGCCGGGAGCGAATCAATTCTGCGGCTGCCGCCCGTTCGGTGTCGCTGCAAAATAACTCCATCTGCCGATTCGGTGTCACTGCTGGAGAGCGTTCTTCGCCCGCCCTCGAATCGATCAGTCGATCCCTCTTCAACTGCGCGGGCACAATATCCCGCAATTTCAAATAATATTCGATGGTTGAAACCGGCTGATAATTATGCCACTGTCTCAGTGTGCGGCTCATCCTACCGGGCGCCGCCGGTATCGGGCCAGTCGCAGCCGCCGGGCCAGCTTGAGCTACTCGCCGCCGGTATCTCGCCCGTTGTAACTGCAGTGCGATTTCATCATCCTTCCGCAGGGCCGCCTGCATATGGTGCGTGAGAAGCAGCCGGCGACCATCGCGCTCGTAACCCACCCGCACCGGGATTCCTGCCCGCCAGGCAATCAGTGCCGACCGCCAGTTGTTCGGCAGAATAATCGCTGCATCAAAATGCTCCTTCGCCAGCATCCGCGCTGTGGCCCCAATATCAATCTTGCTCCCATGATATTGATAACGCACAATCCGGTGCACATACGGCATCCCCGTCACCACCGGCTCCACCAGCGGCCGGGTCAGGGCGGTAATCTGCGGCCGACCGGGCAGGTTCGCCAGCGAACGCAGCAGGGGAGTGGCCATCACCCCGTCGCCGAGCCAATTCGGCATGATCACCAGCAGTCGTATGGCGTCCGAAGACGAAACATCATTCACCGCTACATTGTGCGTCAGCGGGCGATATTTTTCCAATTCCGTGAGAGACTGCGGCCACCGTCGAAGATTGCGGCCGTGCCGAGGTGGCGACAATATCCGGGAATCACTCAACCGGCACTCATGTGACCGAGAGCCATTTTTGCCATACAATTTGGTGGAAAATTTGTCGGAGGTTACGTCAAATGTCATCCAATGCGGATATGGGCTCTCAGTTACGCCTTAAATTCGATGCAAACGGGTTAATCACGGCCATCGCGGTCGATGCCGATAACGGTGAAGTTCTGATGGTGGCCTTCATGAATGAAGCGGCTTTGCAAAAAACAATGCAGACCGGAAAGGCCACCTATTGGAGTCGATCCAGGCAGAAATTCTGGGTAAAAGGCGAAGAGAGCGGCCACGTGCAGCAGGTGCAGCAGATCCTCATCGATTGCGATCAGGATGCGGTCCTGCTCAAAGTAAAACAGCATGGAGCAGCATGCCATAATGGGTTCCGCAGTTGCTTTTTCCGGGCGATTGAACCCGATGGAACGCTCAGGCAGGTGCAGGAACAGATCGTCAACCCGGCGGCGGTCTATGCGCCCAAGTAATTTCCGGTGGATATGGCGCCTTGCCTCCGGCGCTGCGCCCTGCCTAATATCGATGGTGCGGACGCTTTTCCATATGGACGAAAGATATTCGCATGGCTGCACCGGCTTTTTTTAACGGGATATCATGACTTTACTGACGGCGGAACAGATGACCAAACGACAACCGGCAATGGCGGATGTGCAGTCCGCCGCGGACCAGCGAAATGTGGCGATCGACAAAGTGGGTGTCAAAAGTGTGCGCTATCCCATCACCCTGCGTCAGCCCAACGGCGAAGAGCAGAATACGGTCGCGCTGATCAATCTCTATGTTTCTCTGCCGAAGCATAAAAAGGGAACGCACATGTCGCGTTTCCTGGAAATATTAAATCAGTATCATCGAAGCATCACCCCGGCGCAGATTATTCCCATCCTGCATGACATGAAGAAGCGTCTGCTTGCTGACGATGCCCACATTGAAATGCAGTTTCCCTATTTCATTGAAAAATCAGCGCCCGTCACCGGAGCCCGGGGCCTGATGGATTACGTCTGTACCTTT
>JAJZNY010000171.1 GCA_021852245.1 Planctomycetota bacterium
AACCTGATCGGCGGTCGCTTGCCTGGTACCCCATATTGCGGTGATAATGCTTGTGGCGGAGGTCGGTAACGATAGAAAAGGAACCGACTTCCAATGTTCGATGGGTATGAAATCAATGGGCTTTTCGACGAAATGTTTGAAAAGCCGGGTGTTCCCCGCTCGCACTACGCGGGGCTGTACGAACGTATCAATCACCTCGGAATCACGGCCATCAAGCATCGAAGTGCGATGGCGGATGCCTGCTTTCGCAATCAAGGTGTCACCTTTACCGTCTATAAAGACGCGCTGGGTGTAGAGAAGATTTTTCCGTTCGATGTTCTGCCGCGGATCATTCCCGCCGATGAATGGAACCTGATAGAAAAGGGGCTCATCCAGCGGATCACCGCGTTAAATTACTTCTGCGACGACATTTACCACCAACAGCGCATCCTGCAGGAGCGGGTCATTGACCCGGAGATGATCTACAACGCGAAGATGTTTCGGCGGCAGATGCTGGGCATCAATGTCCCCCGCGGAATTTACGTCAGCATATGCGGGACCGATCTGATCCGGGACCGGCACGGCGACTATCTGGTGCTGGAAGACAACTGCCGCACTCCGAGTGGTGTCAGCTACGTGCTGGAAAACCGGGCGATCATGAAGCGCACATTCCCGGCCGTATTTCAGGCGGCGCATGTACGCCCCATCGAGGATTATCCGCACAATCTGCTTCAGTGTCTCAAATATCTGGCTCCACCCGATTTGCCGGACCCATGTATCGTGGTGCTGACCCCCGGCATGCATAACTCGGCGTATTACGAACACAGTTTTCTGGCCCGGCAGATGGGATTGGAACTGGTCGAGGGGCGCGATCTGCTGGTGGACGACAACTATGTGTATATGCGTACGACGGCGGGGATGCGGCGGGTGGATGTTATTTACCGTCGCATTGACGATGATTACATTGACCCGCTCTGCTTTCGGCCCGACTCGCTGCTGGGCGTGGCGGGCATTATGAATGCGTATCGCATGGGCCGCGTTGCGCTGGCCAATGCGGTGGGCGTCGGGGTTGCCGACGACAAGGCCATCTACCCCTACGTGCCGGATATGATCCGCTTTTACCTGAAGCAGGAACCGATACTTAAAAATGTGCATACGTATATATGTGCCCGTCCGGATGATCGACGATATGTCCTGGATCATCTTCACGAACTGGTCGTGAAGTCCACCAATGAGGCCGGTGGCTACGGGATGCTGATGGGGCATCAGGCGACGGAGGCCGAGCGTAAAGAGTTTGCTGAAAAAATTAAATCCGATCCGCGCAATTTCATCGCCCAACCGGTCATTGAGATCAGTCAGCATCCTTCCATTATTGAGAACCGTCTGGAAGGACGCCGCATCGATCTTCGCCCCTACATCCTCTGCGGCCAAAGCATATCGGTCATGCCCGGCGGGCTTACGCGCGTTGCGCTGAAGCGTGGCAGTTTGGTCGTCAACAGCTCACAGGGAGGTGGCAGCAAAGACACTTGGGTTCTGGAGGAGCAAAAATCATGATGGAGTCAAATTCTGCGGCCTCAGCAAACGCCAAACGTCGTGCACGTACCCTGCTGGCCCGGGTCGCGGATGCCAGTTTTTGGATGAGCCGTTATATGGAACGGGCGGAGCATATCGCAAGAATCCTGATGATCAGCGGAGATGTGCTCACCGGCGCCGGCGATCTGGACCCGCCTTTCGCGCTGGAGGTCGCCGGCGATGTGCTGCGTATAACCCAGCGCGATCATATGTTTCCGACGCTGGCCCCGGCGGGGCGCAGTCCGACGCAGGTCATGGCGGCGGTGGCCCGGTATATGACCTTGGACGAGGGAAATCCCAACAGTCTGATCCACTGTCTGGCCAAGGCCCGTGAAAACGCGCGAGGCATACGCGAAAGCATTTCCGCCGAGATGTGGGAACAGATCAACACCTTTTACTGGTCCATCAAGAGTGACGATGCGCGCGAGAGATTTGAAGATGTACCACAGGAATTCTATCGGCAGTTCATGCTCGGCTCGTTTCTCTTTCAGGGGCTTACCGACCAGACCATGGATCATGGCCAGGTATGGATGTTTATCCAGCTCTCCCGATATATCGAACGGGTGGACATGACGTGCCGGATATTGACGGCCAAATTCGCCACGCTCTCGCGTATTGACGGTTCGCTGGAATCCTCGCTGCGCACCATTCAATGGATGGCGGTACTTCGCACCTGCTGCAGCATCGAGGCGTATCGTCGAAGCCATGTCGGTGAAATCGAGCCGTCGCGGGTGGCGAATTTTATTATTTTTGATCCTACTTTTCCGCGCAGCATTCACTTCTGTGTGAAGCAGGCGCTCGCCACCGTAGACCAGATTCGCGCCGGTCTCGCCGCCGATGCCGGGCGCGAGGCCCAGCGTCGGCTGGGCCGGCTCTTTGCGGAAGTGCAATATTCGCATGTTACGGGTGAGATGGATGATGGACTTATTGATTTTCTGGGACGCACGCGGGCGGGTATTGCGGAGGCGGCGGCGGCGATTCAGGAACAATGGTTCATGCGGGCCATCGACCCCAACGGATGGCGCGCGTGGTCCACGAGCGCGCTTTGAGGCTCATGCATCAGGAGTTTTCATCATGCTGATTGGAATTGAACACACCACGGAACTTTCCTACTCCGGGCTTATCAGCGAGACGGTGATGGAATTGCGTATGGCGCCTCGGCAGGAATCGGGCCAGCAGCGGCTTTCATTCGATCTTGCCGTGGGCCCGGCCTGTCAGATTCGCAGCTATTTCGACTGGCTGGGCAACACGGTACACGCATTTTCCATTAATGGTCTGCACAAAAGTGTAAAGATCGTGGCCTCCAGCGTGGTTCAGACCCATCATCAGCATTCCCGATCGGGCTCGCTGCCCGACCGGTGGCCGCCGAGCAATCTGCCGGATTACACCCTGCTCGATTTCCTCAAGCTGGAATCGCCCATCGGCGATTGCCCCGAGTTGGATCGCGTCGTCGGGGAAATCAAGCCGCGGGAAAGTGCCCGGCAGCTTGATGTCGCCATGGAAGTGATGCGGTATGTCAGTGATGAGTTTCAGTATGAAAAAGGGGTTACCAGCGTCAGCACGACGGTCGAGGAAGTGCTGGCGCATCGGCGGGGGGTATGTCAGGATTTTGCCCAGGTTATGGTCGGCATCCTTCGAAAACTTGCGATTCCCTGTCGATATGTGAGCGGCTTTATCCATGCCGGCAACCGCGGCTATCGAGGCGCAACCCAGACGCACGCCTGGTGTGAGGCTTATTTCCCGTCCGCCGGTTGGGTCGGTTTTGATCCTACCAACAACTGTCCGGCGGGCGAAAATTTTGTCAAAATGGCCGTCGGTACCAATTACCGAGATGTCCCGCCGCACAAGGGCGTTTACCGCGGATCTGCCCGCGAGACCATGTCGGTATCCGTCATCACGCGGGAATTGCGGGAGCTGACCAATCGTCTGGTCGGCGAGCGGACCGGCAGCCTTGAAGTTCCAGTATTTAATTTCGCGGGTCGTGGTCCGGTGGGGGGGTGGATACTCGATGAACAGGTCCAACAGCAACAGCAGCAACAGCAGTGCGGGACCTTGATGATGAGCCCTGCCCGACCTGTTCCCCGCGCGATGAACCCATCATCGGCTCGGTGCGCCTGTGATCCTGCTTAAGTTTAAGGGTGAGTGGCGGCCGATCGACCACCGCGCCATCTGGCGGAACGTGCGGTATCCCTTGAGCTGGCTTATGGCGCCTCTGATCGCTCGTCGAACTCCGCATCGGCCGGTATTACATCGACGCCGACCGTCACTTCGTGCTTGCCACCGCCGAGGATAACGCCGCGCAGCGGTGACACATCCGAAAAATCGCGTCCCCAGGCAACGGTAATGTGGGCTTCCAGCGGCCAGAGGTGATTGGTCGGATCGATATCCATCCATCCATATTCCGGCACATAGACGCTGATCCACGCATGCGAGGCGTCCGCTCCGATGAGTCTGCTTCCTCCGGGCGGCGGCTGCGTGACGAGATAGCCGGAGACGTATCGTGCCGAGAGCCCGACGGAGCGAAGTGCCGCAATTGTGAGGTGCGCAAAATCCTGACACACGCCTGTGCGGCGTTCAAAGACTTCGGCAACCTGAGTCGAAACATTCGTTGATCCACTGACGAACCGAAACTCGGTGCACACGCGCCCCGCCAGGTCCAGTGCCGCCTCCGCAATAGGCCTGCCGGGAGGAAATGATTGCAGCGCCCATCGGCGGATTTCCTCCGTCCAGTCAACATGTGGTGACCGGAATCGGAATTCGGCGGCGGCGAGCCATTCATCCTCAGGCTTTCCGCGGAGCAAATTCGCCACGGCTTCCCACGGGCTTGTCGGGAACAGCGCGGATGTTCTCGGCGGCGCCAGGTCGACCACGCTTCTTGATTCCACCCGCAGTTCAAGATGCGGTTCATCAATGGTGAAAACCGTGGTGCGATTTCCGAAGCAGTCAAGCCGGGTGGTCCGCGATGCGTCCGGTGTGATATCAAGTTCCACCTGTGTCCATGTGTGTCCCGGGCTATCGCGGGGAATCAGATGGGCCAGATTATGACAGACCGTCACCGCTTCCTGATAGCGATAATGAGTCAGATGCCGGATTCGATATACCGCCATGTCAATGCCTCGATGATATTTGACGATGTCGCTTCATGATGCTCCAATCGCTCAGCGGGTACTCGCCGAGGCCCCGATCGACCGGCCGGGGGCGGCGTGCGTCAGATAGCGCCGGCTCAGCAGATCGGAAATCTGGAAAATATCGACCAGTATCGAATCCAGCCGTGATTGCAGACACGATTCTTTGGCCGCAATGGCCGGCAGAGTGTTAAATTCCATCAGCCTCAATTCCGTGAGACGCAAAAGCAAAATCTGCTGCACGGGTGTCAGGCGGGCTTCGTGCTGATTTCCCGGCAGTTGGGCGACATGCTCTTGAAGTCTCGCTAGTTGGAATGCCAATGAGCGGGGATTGGTTTCATCGGCGAGAAGCAGATCGGCGACGAGAGGCACCTGCAGGGAGGTCATGTATCGGCGTCGATAAGTGATGGCGGAATCCGCCACTTCAAGTACGGCTTCAAGCGCGTTGGGCGGAGGGGGCTCAGAGCCGCACAGGCTGGTCCGGCATAG
The DNA here is from genome assembly GCA_021852245.1 of Planctomycetota bacterium. The sequence continues at coordinate 5,166 of JAJZNY010000171.1, forward strand.
CTGCACCATCGCCGCGCTGCGTTCAATTCGCCTGCCGATATCAAGAAACCGCCACGCCAGCCCGCGCGACATGGATTCCATCGCGAGCCCTGCGAATGCGGCGAACGAAATCATCAGTTTATCAAGCGATGCGAGCCGATCGCTCAGGCGCCGGTCACGCAGATCCCCGGCCGAAAAATCCGAATCGATGCGATTAATAATGCGCCAGGTATCGATCGACATCCGGTCCCGCACCAGACTTGCGGTCGTATACACCGACCGGAGCGTCGCCTGGAGACCATATGCGAGAGTGGGGGCAAAAAGGATATCCTCCATTTCCATCTCGCCGACCTTTCCATGTTCACCCGCTCGATCGATCTGTGCCTGTCGTGAGAGGGCCTCAAGCAGCACGGGCAATTCCGTGCTGGATTCAAAATTCTGGTCGACCAATCGCCCCACGATGCCGCGGGAGAGTCGCACAATCGCCTCCGCCCGTTCAATGTAACGCCCAAGCCAGAACAGATTGTCCGCAACGCGGCTCGACAAATCGCCACCGGCACGTGAAATTTCCATCGGCAGTCCCGGTGGAGAAAGCAGGCTGAAAGAATCAACGGGTCCACCGGAAAGAACCCACGTGTCCTTGGAGCCGCCCCCTCGCTGCATCGAGACGATCATGGATTCGGTGGAAATAGAGAACCGGGCCAATCCGCCCGGCATCACGTCATAGCTTTCACCGGCAGCCGCCAGATGGGCACGAAAGGCGATGTGCCGCGCTTCAATCCGGTTTCCGATGATCACCGGCGCAGTGGAGAGCGAAATCTGCTCCTCCGCTACGAATTGAGCAGGATCCGCTGCTATGCGTTGCCGCCAATCATCCAATTGCCCGGCGGAAAGCGATTCCATCGACATCGGCCCCTGGCGCGGGGTGTTGAATGCAGGCTTGATCAGCATCTGCGGCAGATGATCGAGAACATAACGCAGCGATTCTTCATCTCCGCACCAATAGGATGTCACGGACGGGAGCTTAAGTTCCTCTCCCAGCAGGTATCGGCACATACGCGGCAGAAATGCGCCCAGTGCGGGTGATTCCATAAGGCCCGAACCCAGCGCATTGACCACGGCGACATTTCCGGCGTGCACCGCCTGCACCAAGCCTGGAATTCCCAGCGTGCTGTCAGGCATCAGTTCCAGCGGGTCGCAATACCCATCATCCTGACGCCGAAAGATGACATCGACCGGTTGAAGGCCGCCAAGCATCTTCATGTAGACGTGGTTATCACGGACGGTCAGATCAGCGCCCTCAACCAGCGTGTAGCCCAGATATTGCGCCAGATAGGCGTGTTCAAAATAAGTTTCGTTGTAGGGACCGGGAGTGAGAAGTACCACCCTCGGATTATCCCGATTGTGCGGTGCTGCCGTCTGTAAAAGATTCCGGACCGATCGGAAGAATGTGGCCAGACGGCTCACATGGCAGTCACGAAAAATTTCCGGTATGGCCCGTGATACCACGATACGATTCTCCAGCGCGTATCCAGTCCCCGACGGCGCTTGAGTACGGTCTGCCAATACGCAAAAACTGCCGTCAGGGCAGCGTCCGATGTCGGTGGCGACCATATGGAGTCGTCGATGATCCGCCGGTCTGGCGCCGACAAGCGGCCGGAGATAACCCGGATTGGGAAAGATGACATCGGGGGGGATGATGGCATCTTTTAATAAACGCTGCGGGCCGTAGATATCAGCCAGGGCCATGTCCAGAACGCGTGCCCGCTGAATAAGCCCGTCGCTGAGACCCGCCCATTCCTGCGCCGAAAAAACCAGTGGAAGTGCGTCGAGGACCCACGGCCGATCCATGCCGTCCGGATCGCCATAGACGTTGTACGTCACGCCATTTTCATGAATCAATCGGCGAGCCGTAGCCCAGCGCTTTTCAAGTTCCACCGGCCCCAGCTCGTCCAGAAGCCGCACAAGCGTTCGCCAATGATCCCGAACACCGCCGTCCCGACCGATCATTTCATCGGGTACGGCAGCAGCCGGAGAGTAATGACTGAACAAGGAACGCGCCCGATTAGAAAGGTCTGTATGGCCGATGGAAATATGATCTGTCGTCATCGTCGGGCATCATCACCGAATAGAGGTTCGTTCGTCAATCGCGTTTCACACACGGCGCAGATCAAGCGTAAACGGGAATTCATTCGATCGCTCAAGACGTTTGAGATTCAGCGGGCCTGGGGTATGACCGAATTTGAAAAACCGGGCTGCCCGGCGTGATTGCGCCTCAAAGCTGTTCACCGGAAACGTGGAGAAAGCCCGTCCGCCCGGATGTGCCGTGTAATACGTGCAACCACCCACCGACCGATCATTCCATGTATCAACCAGGTCGAAGATCAGCGGTGAATGGATGCCGATGGTCGGGTGCAGGCACGCCGCCGGCTGCCAGGCGCGATAACGCACCCCGGCGACATACTCGCCGCGCCTGCCGGTGGGATGCAGGGGAATTTCAATCCCGTTGCATGCCAGCACGTGACGGCCGTCCACCAGCCCGGCAACCTTGATTTCAAGCCGCTCCAGCGATGAATCGACGTAGCGCACCGTGCCGCCACCGCCGGGTTCCTCACCAAGCACATTCCACGGCTCGATGGCCTGCCTCAGCCGGACTTCGACACCGCCGGTAATGGGCGAAGTAAAATCGCCGATCATGGGAAAGCGAAACTCCAGATGGGGTGCGAACCATTCCGGCTCAAGCGGATGCGAACGGAGCGACGCGAGCACATCATGAAAATCCGCCTCCACAAAATGCGGCAGTAAAAATCGGTCGTGCAGCTCCGAACCCCATCGAACAAGGGGGGCGTGATAGGGGCGGCGCCAGAATTCGAGAATCAGCGTCCGCAGAAGAAGCTGCTGCGTCAGAGACATCTGCGGATGAGGCGGCATCTCAAAACCTCTGAATTCCACAAGTCCAAGACGGCCGGACGCCGAATCGGGGCTGTAAAGCTTGTCGATGCAGAATTCCGCCCGGTGGGTGTTCCCGGTCAAATCCACCAGCAGATTCCGGTAGATCCGGTCAAGCATCCATGCCGACGTGTGGGGTCCAACCGCGTTGATTTGTCGATTGGCAATTTCCAGTTCGTAGGTGCTCTCGAGACGCCCCTCATCGGCTCTCGGGGCCTGGCTGGTTGGCCCGACAAATAATCCGGAAAATAAATACGACAGGGACGGATGGTTATGCCAGAAGGAAACGAGGCTGCGGAGCAGATCCGGACGGCGGAGAAAAGGGGAATCGGCCGGAG
>JAJZNY010000367.1 GCA_021852245.1 Planctomycetota bacterium
GGGAGCTTGAGCGATGGCATTCCAGCGTTCTTCACTTTCAATTTCCGCGTAGGCAAAAAGCTGGTGCGTGTGCGGGCAGAGATAAATGGAATAGTTATGGACTCCGTGGGATTTAAGCAAGGCGGAGAGTTCAGGCCATATCTTATCATGACGGCGTTTATACTCAGCCGCCTTACCGGGATTGAGTTCCATAACAAAGGCTTTGCGAATCATCGGCAGGCTCCAGTCCACTGAGCAAAACAGAGGCTCCCAGATCAGTTCCGGGAGCCTCTGAAAAAATAATTCACGCGGCCAGGTTTGGCCAGTGTCGTGCGGCTGAATTTCACGCACCCCGCCGACGTCGGAGCAGCAACATTCCTGCGGCAGCGACACCGAGCATCGCCAAGGATGCCGGTTCCGGTGTCTGGGTCAGGGATTGAGAAGAATTGGGCTGGTAGGTTCCGTCCAATGATGGCGCCGCCGTGAAATCATTGGAGGGGAGTGCGTTGAGTTGATCGAGGGGTATCATGGTGTCCGACAAAAAGAAACGGGCGTTAGAGATGATTTCCGTATTGCCGGTGTTGTTTGAGATTGCCGCTATATAGGTTTGACCGGTCGTATAGGGCGCCTCGTAATATTCCGTGGTGGTCAATGATGGGTCGGAGGCATCGGCGACCGTCGCGGTGATAATTGCGTAAGGGTCACTGCCGAGTGCGGCAGCGTCGGCAATGGGGGACTTATACATGTACGAGATCGTGGCAACAGGAAGTGCGGTCGAGTTGGTGGTTATATGACCGCCCCAACTGAAGCTGAGCACCGGGACGTAGGCGCCGGTAGAAACGTAGGTGGGGTTCGAGATGGTTGAGCCGAATGCTACCACATCGGAGCCGACATAGGTGTACCCGAATAGCGCCTGTGCTCCGCTGGCGATGGTGGAACCATTGGAGGAGGTGTAGGCGATATCGGTCACGGCCGGTGGGCCGGCGGTGTAGCCCGCCGAGGTGCTGGGGGATGAGAAAGAATTTACATAGCCGGACGAAGAGAGGCCGTAACCATTACTAGCGGTCTCATTGTTTTCAAGAACAATTTGAAACTGCGTCTGGGCGGAACCGGTGTTATTGTTAACGGCATAAACGTAATAGGACGAGCTGCTCGGCTGGGCTACTACCGTCGCCTGCGCCCCGGCCGCCGCCACCAGTGGCATCAGAGCCGCAGCGGTTAGCGCCGCCGTCGGCGCAAAAGACCACGAACTGGACGTATTGGAAATACCATTTGCGAAATTGCGAATCATAAGAATTACTCCCCAAAAACATGTACCGCCCATCGGGGCGATGTAATCATTAACTTTCAAACGAGAACCCACCGCACCTGCCACCGAAAGCGCAAACTACAACCTCCGCCTTAACAGGGGTAATTGGAAGCCAAGTTTAGGTAGGGCAGAACTTGCTCTCGCCTGCACACCAATTAAAAGAATAATTCGTCGCCCATAAAAGTCAAGTAAATTCCACCGGATTCGCGAATATGATCATTTTCTCGACCGACTGACACGGGGAGGAAAATGTCCAGCCGCGCAGGGTTCACTGGCTTTGCAGGCCTTACTCTGCTAACGTAACGGCATGCGGGAAAGGTGTGCCGTGGCAATCGGAGCGGGCGATCCCGCGTGTGGAACCTGAGGATGAACAGTGGCCGGTCCGGGTAAAGGTCGAAAAAACCGTGCGCAACCTGTTGCGGAGCCGACAGTTGCATTTGTTTCACTGGGGTGCCCCAAGAATCTCATCGACAGCGAGCGGATGCTGGGATTGCTGGCGGCGGACGGGTTTGCCATTACCGCCGACCATGATCAGGCAGATACGATTGTCATCAACACCTGCGGATTTCTCGAGGCGAGTAAAACCGAGGCCCTTGACGTCATCAACGAGGCCCTGCAACTCAAAGCCAAGGCTCAGAAAAAAGGGCGGCAAAAGCGAGTGGTGGTGGCAGGATGCCTGGTCCAGCGGCAGCGCGCAAAATTACTCGATGAAGTGCCGGATGTTGACGCCTTGGTGGGCGTGTTTGATCGGGAAAATATTGTGGCCGCCGTTCGCGGGGCTAAGCGGGACGAGCAAACGCCGGATATGGGGAATTTTCACCCGGTGACACAATTCATTTCCAAACATGATCGAAGCCGGAAAGGGTATTTCGAAGCCGATGATTCACGCCTGCGGCTTACGCCACGCCACTATGCGTATTTGCGGATATCCGAAGGGTGCAATCAAGGATGCACATTCTGCACCATTCCCTCCATTCGAGGCCGAATGCGTTCCAAGCCGCTGGATGCAATTTTGACCGAGGCTCGCGAATTGGTCGCCGATGGTGCATTTGAACTCAATCTGATCGGACAGGATACCACCAGTTATGGAACGGACATCGGCTACGATGGGCCGGGCGAGGGGCTCTCCGGGCTCCTCAGAACGCTGGATCAACAAGTTGGCGCCGGATGGATCCGGCTGATGTATGCGTATCCAAGCTGTTTTACGGACGAGATGATCAAGGCGATCCGCGACGCGGAGCACGTGGTGAAGTACATCGATATGCCGCTGCAGCATATTAATGATGACATCCTCCACGCGATGCGACGGAAGGTGACGCGCAAGCAGATTGAAAAGCTGCTGGACAAGTTGCGACGCTGGATACCGAACATCTCCATCCGTACCACGCTCATTACCGGCTTTCCGGGTGAAACGGATGAGCAACATGCCGAGCTCGTAAAATTTGTAGATGAATTCGGGTTTGACTGTCTGGGGGTCTTTGAATACTCGCCGGAACCGGGCACTCCGGCCGGTCGGCTGTGGGAATCGCAGGCAGTTCCTGCTGACGTGATGGCGGCGCGACGCGAAGAATTAATGTTGGCGCAGCGGGCGAATGTGCTGATGAAGAATGAGGCGCTGGTGGGCGAAAAGCTGACGGTGCTCGTGGACCGCGTTGATCGCGGGCAGCGGATGGCGATTGGACGTTATGATGGCCAGGCACCGGATATTGACGGCGAGGTGATCCTCGAGAAGATCGACGCGGTACCGGGTGAACTGGTGCAGGTGAAGGTTGAGGAATTTTCGGGTTACGATCTTCTGGGGCGGCGTATCAAAACGCTCAGGACCGGCGCGACCCCCAGCACACCCCTGCCCATATTGGGCGACCGTTGAACGAGCGGAGGTGAGACGTGCCGACTGAATCTCCGTCCTCCGCGGCCCCTCATCGGCAAATCCCCAACCTGATCACCATCGGGCGGTTGGTGGTGACGGCCTTCTTTTTTATCGTGATTAATCTGGCACCGCCCTACCATGCCGTAACCGTGTGGATCGCCGTGGCGCTGGTCCTGTTCGCCATAGCGGTCGCCAGCGACATTCTCGACGGCTATCTGGCCCGTGCGTGGAAGGCGGAAAGCGTTTTCGGGCGAGTGGTAGACCCGTTTGCGGATAAGATATTAATTTGCGGCGCATTTGTCTTTTTTTCGGTACCGGGATGGAATGCCTGGCCCATGCCGCCGCATCTCAGCGTACTGAGTTTTTCGCCGACGGGGATCACCGCATGGATGGCGGTGGTGCTCATCGCGCGGGAATTTCTGGTGACGGGGATCCGATCGCTGGCAGAGGGGCAGGGAATTGATTTTCGGGCGCAGTGGGCGGGCAAGGTGAAGATGGTTTTACAGTGCTCGGCGGTCATTGGGGTGATCGTGTGTCAGTTGCTGGCGTGGGAACTGCCGGCGGACGTATTAAAATGGTTTCTCTATACGCGCGATCTGGCCATCTGGCTTACACTGGCGGTGACGGTGCTTTCAGCTTGGCAATATATTTCTATGGCGCGGCGACTGATCCGATGATGGGGAAGCCAGGAGTTTTTCAATTGCAGCGGCAGTGAAGGCGGACTTGAACTGAACGACAACCTGAAAAAATGGATCATCACCGGCGGCGGCCTCGGCCTGCTTAAACCGGCACCGGGCAGCTGGGGCTCGTGCGGACCGGCGCTGATCTGGTGGCTGCTGCTCTGGGGCGATGTTTTGCCGGCGGCACGCCTCGGCATATCACTGGCCATTATTTTCGCGGCGGGATTTTTTACCGTCTATCTCGGCCTGTGGGCGGAAAAGTACTTCGGAAAGAAAGATCCGGGACAGGTGGTGCTGGATGAATATGCCGGCTACCTGACGGCTACACTTTTTCTGCCCATACCCGCCCGGTGTGTGGGACATCCGTGGGGTGCATGGATCGCCGCCGCGGTGGTTTATCTGCTTTTCCGACTTACCGACACGATGAAACTGCCGCCCTGTCGTCAATTGGAAAAATTGCCCGCGGGATGGGGCGTTTTCTGGGACGACATCGCCGCCGGGATTCAAGTTAATATTCTGCTCCAGATTGCCATGAGAATCTGGCTGCATTAAGTTCCCGTCCGCCGGCTGATCGGCATCCAACAAGGTGGGCCCTTCCGGGGGATACGGGGATCAGAGGTGCTCGGCCGCCAAATCTCCCCCACGCAGTTCTGCCGCTATTGGACGCGCAGCAGCACCTTGCCCATCGGCCCGGAGGCCAACTTCGCGAACGCCTGCGGCAGTTGATCGAACGGAAATTCACTGTCAATCAATGGCCGGTGATCGCCCCCGGCCAGGGTTTCCAGTACATGTCGCCAGGCACTCTGGGCTTCTTCGGCGGTGTAGCTTCCAACCGCGACACCTCCGATGCGCAGGCGCCGGAAGAAGAGGCTGGCGGTATTAAATTGAGGCACCGGCCCGGCGAGCCGCCCCACCACACTGATCTTTCCCCACATCCCCATCACGTCAAGCAGTTCGGAAAAGCCGGAGCCGCCGATGTTATCAATCGCCAAATCCACGCGCCGCGAACCGAGATGCGCCAATACGGACTTTCTCCATGTCGGGTCGGCAGGATCGGCGGTGAAGGCGGCGCCGAGCTGGCGAAGTTTTGCCGCTTTATCCGGCGAGCGCGAAAGTGCGATCACATGGTGCCCCATGGCGGCGGCAAGTTGCGTGGCTGCAACGCCGACACCACCCGATGCGCCGGTGATCAAGACCACCCATCGGCCGGCGGGACCGAACTGCGTCAGCGCCTGCCACGCCGTGAGATAAACCAAGCTGGCACACGCGGCCTGCTGCAGCGTCCATCCATCGGGCACATGTGCGAGGCAATTGGCGGGTACTGCGACGCGCTGAGCGAATGTGCCGGCTCGCTCAACACCAACGGGACCGCGGATGATCAATGCGTGATCATTCAACTGCCAGCCGCTTACCCCGGATCCGACGGCAAGTACGCGTCCCACACCATCACGCCCCAAAATATGCGGCAGCGGCGGCCGAGCGGGATAAGCTCCCTCCGCCAGATATCGGTCGGCTGGATTAAGCGCGGAGTAGATGACCTCCAGCAGCACATCACCGCTGTGGAGTTCCGGCTCAGGGGCCTCGGCCAATCTGAGATTCTCGAGCGAGCCGAGTTTATCAAGCAGCCATGCTTTCATATCACATCTCCAATATTATTTCCGCCGTACCCATTTTTTATCGGCGACCCGGCCGCACCGGCGGCACATACGTGAGCGGGTCCTCCGGCCACGGATGCCGCGGATACCGCGCCCGCAGATGCTTTCTAATCTGATGATAGGACCCCTGCCAGAACCCGGCCAGATCGGCCGTCGTCTGCACCGGCCGATGGTTGGGCCCCAAGATGCGGCATATCACCGCCACACGTCCGCCAAGCAATTTCGGCGATGAGGGAGTACCCAATAAATCTGCCACGCGGGCCTCAATCATCGGCCCCTCGGGCGTATAGTCAATCTCCACTCTTTTTCCCGACGGCAAAAGCAGATGTCCGGGGAGCAGCAAATCGAGCTGCTGTCGTATGTCATGCGGCAGCGCAGTCAGGTAGAGCTCCACCATCCGGCCCTCATCGGGCGCTTCGCGAAGATTGCCGGCGATCATAAAATCGGCCACACTCCCCGCCAGATACTCGGCGGTTAATTCCGGTATCTCTGTCCGGGCGGTATGGCGCCGAAATAACTCCACGCGGTTGGCCAGCGATATGAGTGCCGAGTTCGTATTCAGAAGGTGCCGCATGTGCGGGAGAACACCCTGCTCAATGACACGCCGCACCGAGTCCGGATCCGGTGACGGATCGGGTTGCGATTTTATACACAGATCAGCAAAGTGAGTTTCGATAAAGGCCGAAACTTTTCGGTGCTCTTCGTCCCAGACCACCATCTTTTTCCGGCAGAGTTGGGGTGCATCCGAGGCAAGAATATCTTCCATGGAAATGCGTGCCGCGAGCCGAATGCTGGCGTGCTTTTGCCGATCGTCATTTTTTTCTATATCCAAGGCGATGACGGCTTCGGCCGGATCCGCCCCCCGGTGATCGCTGAGTTCGACGCCGGTGCCGCCCACCATCACTCCCCTGCGCGGATCGCGCCGATCCATCACGCAGAGTCGATCGGGAAATCCCGCAAACACCAATTTCGCCAAGGCGCTCGGCGATGGCATGGGAGGGAGCTGCTCCGGTACACGGCATTGCCGACACAGGCGACGGAAAAGCTGCAGGACGGAGCCCGTTTGTGAACCGCTTGACGATCTGCGATCATTGAGTGCCGAAACCCCCTCTGCTACCTGCCGCAAATAGATGGCAATATCCCATGATCCCCCATCCCGACGATTCACCATGCTCGTTCCCGCATCAGACAAAATCGCGGCGATCAGCGCAGCCCAGGCGGCGTGACCACTTTCGATCCCGGCGACCAAGATGCGGGAGAGCCGCGGATGAAGTGGAAAGTTAACCAGCCGGCGCCCCAATTCGGTCAGCTTGAAGTTGTCTCCCCCACCGAAAGCCGCCCCGAGGTCGCAAAGCAAGTCCTGGGCCGAACGCACGCCAGCCGCCGGGGGCACGGTGAGCCATTTCAGCGATTCAAAACCCGCCGGATTCCAGGCGTATACATCGAGGCACAGGTTGGAAAGATCGACGCGCTCTATTTCCGGAGGATCGGCGGGCGGTTGATGCTTCCACTGGGCCGCGTCCCAAAGGCGAATGCATGTTCCCGGCGCAGTGCGACCTGCTCGGCCCGCACGCTGTTGGGCGGATGCCTGCGATATCCGCCGGGTTGAAAGGCGATTAATACCGCGATGCGGATCATAATCGGCATACCGCGCCAGTCCCGAGTCTATGACCAGTGTCACGCCATCCACCGTGAGCGACGTCTCGGCAACGTTGGTGGCGAGTATGATTTTGCGCTCCTGTGATGGCGAGATGGCGATGGCCTGCTCGGCAAGCGGCTGACTCCCGTGCAGAGGACAGATTCTCATGCCGTGGTGCCGAGCAACGGATGCGAGTTGTTGGGCGACGCGCTGAATTTCATAAACCCCCGGCAGGAAGATCAATACATGCCCATCACCGGCGAACTGCAATCCATCTTCAACGGCGTCGCGGCAGGCCATTTCCAGCGACCGGCCCGCCGGCGGAGCGTAGCGAATCTGCACGGGAAACATACGGCCGGGAATCTCCATACACGGCGCGGAGAGAAATTCAGCGATGGGCCCGGCATCGATGGTGGCGGAGGAGATGATCAGCTTCAGATCAGGGCGCAGATGGGTACGGACATCCTCCAGCAAGGCCAGCGCCTCATCGAGATGCAGGGTACGCAGGTGAAATTCATCCAGAATCACTGCACCGATTCCCTCAAGGGCCGGATCGGATTGCAGCCGCCGATTTAATATTCCCTCAGTCATGATGATGATCTGAGTATCGGGGCCGGTGCAGTTTTCCATGCGAACCTGGTAGCCGACTTCGCCGCCAACCTGCCAGTTATTTTCCGCAGCAATGCGGGCGGCCAGCGCCCGTGTGGCGATACGTCGGGGTTGAAGCACAATCACGCCTGCATTTTCACGTGAGAGAATTCCGCTTCGGTAGACCGCGGGTGGGATGCGTGTTGTCTTGCCGGCGCCGGGCGCAGCAACCACCACGACAGCTCCAGCGGCACGCAGATGATCGATCATCTGCGGCAGGTGCTCATCAATCGGAAGAGATTGGGGAGTCGTGGCGGGCGATGCAGTCATCGGCCTGATTGTAACGCCGGCGGCCGATCACATACAGCCGAAAATGCGCTCCGTTTCTACGACTCCGCGTTGGAATCGCAGCGGCAATGGCGGCGTCCAATTCATGGGACCCGCCGGTCCTGGAGCGACCGGGATTTAATACAATTTACCCGGAATCGGCAGCGGACCGACCAACCCTTTGGCATAACGCACATAGTCGGCGGAAATATCGCATCCATTCTTTACCCATGTCGGGTCCAGATGTTTGGTCTGCCGGGCGACATTCGTCAGTGCGGTCGGGAAATAATCCACCTGATAAGGAGAATCGGAAAGG
>JAJZNY010000123.1 GCA_021852245.1 Planctomycetota bacterium
GTTAATTAATATTGGCAACGTGTAGTTGCCTCCGATGAGCGCTTTGAGACCCATGGAAGTTTCACGCGTGCAATAGATAACCACAGGCAACGGGCCGACCTCCGGGTCGGCCCGATTTTTTTCCCCCTCCGCGGCACGACACGCCCCCGCTTCGGCACCCAACACTGCCGAGTTCCGCACCCGCCCCCAATCCAACGCCCCCACGATGCATCGAATCGAAATCAATGCTCCGACGGTCACTTACGCAAACATGGCAAAGGGCATCCAAGCGGGCATATCTCCGTGAAACCGGATAAACTCACCATCGGTGACTGCAAATGCGAACACGGAGCTCACATGCGCCACCTCATAGCAGGCTTACAATTGACCCGGGCGGCACTGGCCCTCACCGCGGTAGCGGATGTATGGGTGTTAATGCTGCTGCATATGCCGGGGGAGGCACCCTTGCAACACCCGATATGGCAGATGCTGATCGCCGGTTTGGCCGCCCTGTTCCTTTACGGATTCGGTATGGCGCTCAACGATGTAATCGACGCCCGGCGCGACCGCGTTTTTGCTCCATGGAGGCCTCTCCCGGCGGGTCGAATCAGCATACAGACGGCTACCATCGTCTCGCTGACGCTGCTTCTATTGGGATTGTTTTTTGCAGGGGTATTGGGTGCCATTCAGAACCAATCCGTCATTCCGTGGCCGCTGCTGGTGGCATTCTGCACCGCGACCTTGATTGTGTTCTATAACGGCCTGGGGAAGTTTCTCGGGCCGGTCGGCCTGATCACCCTCGGGCTTATCCGAGGATGCAACTGTTTGATGGGGAATGTTCATGCCCACAATCTTCTTCCGTCGATGGTTCTCATGGGGCATGTCACGCTTTTCAGCGTCATCGGCTACCGGCTTGAATCCAAACGACCGCGGCTCCGGCGGCGAGATTACGTGCTTCTGGCGCTGGTACCGTCTATCTCGCTCATCGCGATGATCGGAATGATGGGATACTGGCATACGCTGACCCGCCACTGGTTACTTCTGGGTCTGGGGCCCATCGCCGTGGCGCTTGTTTTCTATTCCTATGTTGCCTGGCAGATATTCCAACACCGCAAAGAACCGCGTCGACGCGGAGAAAACATTATTCGCACGGGCATGTTTGCCGTCTTCTTTTACGATGCCTCAATCCTGCTGGCCAATGGCCAAATCGCCGGCACGCTGCTGATTCTGGCGCTTTTCGGCCTGTCGGTGGCCTTTTTCTATCTTATGAAGGCCGCCGGGCGTGGTCTGCCAACGGGCAAGCTGCATTATCGGATGAGAAGTAAGATTGGCGCGAGCTGAGACGACCATGCTCCGATCGTGCATCGAATCGGGGTGTTCGCCGTTATAGTTTTAGACAGCGCGACAGTGGATGGCCGTCGCTACACGACAGGAGCCGGAAATTGATTTCATTTTCCAAACCCCTATTTCCCCGTCATTTGAGAATTTATTCCGTTCTGGCGTGCCTATTTGTGGGGACCGGTGTCGGTTGGAGTCAAACTGCCGTCCCGCTGGGATCGGGGTGGCCGTATCGGCGGGCATTAACGGTGGCGAAGGTCACCACGCGGGGGCCGGGAGAGCCGATGGCCTGGGCGCGTTTTTACACCAATTCCAAGCGATTGCCGGACGGAGCGGATCTGCGTGTCATCAATTCGAGCGGACTGGTGATGCCGATGAAGTTGCTGAGCGTTTCACCGGAAGATGATCAGGTGACGGTTGCCTTTGAAACCCCATCCCCCGGAACCTATTTCGCATGCTGGGGAAATCCGCATCCCGGACCTCCCCCACCGGAATTAAAAATTGAACGCGGGGTTTATCTGCGGTCGTATCGGTTCCGGCCGGGCGGCAATCACTCGCCGGTCGGCATGCTTTCAGCCTTTGAACAGGGTCAGGTGATCGGTCGGCAGATGGTGCCCAATATATTTTTAGGATACAACCCCTTTGGCTTTTCACGCCGGGCGATGCTGCTTTACAGCGGCTGGATTCATATTGTCCGGCCGGGACGCTATACATTTGCCTTTGACGTCGCGCAGCGGGGATTTGTAAAGCTCGGCCGTGACATCCTGCTTTCCAAAACCGCCAACGGTGGCATGTGGGGCCGGGTGCGATTTCATCGATCGGTGCATCTGCGCCGGGGCTGGCACAAGGTGGTTGTTGGAGAGATATGCCTCTGGCAGCCCGCGGGGGTCAGTTTAGATTGGATTCCACCGGGACAATTTCACTATCACCCCGTCCCACCACAGGCGTTTGCTCCAGCGCCGCGCGCAACGGCCGGACGCCTGCTGAAACTCGGGGGCGGCTATCAGGCGGACTTTACCATCAAACCCGAAGCGCAGATATTCGTTCCCAGTGACCATTATTTCCAGCGGTACGCGTTTGCTGTCAATGTACCGGCGTCGTTTGCGCCGGCGGTGCGATGGCAATTCTCCGATGGGCAACGGGCAGTTGGGCTGCGAGTGGATCATGAATTCCTGACACCCGGTGACTACACTGTGAAGGTGATCATCAATCAGGGGGACCATGAGTTCACAGCTGTCCGCCGCATCGTGGTAAAAACCGAAATGTATTCGCGATTTCCCTACCCCCCCACCGACCCGGCCATCAATGTGGCGCGATTGATAAGCGGCTATCAACTTTCGAGGCTCAGTGCCGAACAACTGTATCGAGGTGTGCGATTTTTTGAACATTATTCCGCTTACCGCGGGCTTAACCACTGGGCGATTGCCTGGGCACTTTCCACCGGTCGTGAGCCAGCGCGGCAGGTGATCAAGACCGCGGTTCGACTCGCGAGACGGATGGAAATTAAGCGGCAGTATCATCAGGCGGCCAACTTATACCTGTTGGTAACCCGAAAGCCGATCTCACGGATGGCAAAAGCCAAATTGATGGGACATTATGCCGTCACCGAAGGAGATTTCGGACAGGACGCAGGCAAGGCACTGACGGTGATCGAGCACTGGAGGAAACAGATGGGGCATATGCCACCGGCTGCCGCTCGGATCGCGGCGATCGCGGAGTGCTATGCGGCGGTGGCGGCCGGCAACGGTCCGCTGGCCAAAAAGCTTGCCCACCAAACCCAGGGGCCCTATTCGGATTTCAAGAAGGCCGAACTCCGGCAAGGTGAATTGGCGAGGAATGTGGAAAGCTACATCGACAGCAGCCATTTTGATACGGTCCGTGATTTACTCAATCGGTGGGATTTGGAATTCCCCGATGCGATTGTTCAAGGCTTCACCCGGATGGAGCGGATGAAATTGATGGCCGCCATGGGACATCTCACGGTCGCGGGAAGGATGGGGATGGCCTTCGTCAAAGCCTGTCCGGACTCTTTCTATGCGGCGGAAATATTGCACCGCAGCAGCAAGTACTTCAAGTCCGCCGGCCATCGCACACTCGCCATGCTCGCGCAGGCCATGCTGAAAAAGAATTATCCCGAATCTCCCTATGCCCAGGGGCACTGAAACCCATGTGGGCGCCGCGACAACCAAGCCGACCTACGGGCGGGGCCGAAAAATGGAAAAATCCGGAAATGAGTTAAAGCCTCAAGAAAGTAATGTCCGAATCAATTTTAATGCGGTTAGCGACGCGGTGCAGGTGCGGAAAATTTTCAATTTTTTTTGTAAACCTGCTTGCATCGGGAGGCGTATAGTTGTTATTCTGTTGCTCGCGTCAAACCATGGATGGGTTTGAACGCTCGGCATAACGCTGGCTCGACACACATAGCAGGGGTACAAGACCATGGATTGGCAGAAATCGGACGACATCTCCAGTATTTTTCCCAAAGTCACTCGACGAGAACTTCTGGCGGCGTTAGGAGTTGGCGTTGCGGCCGCGAGTTTGGGTGGTTGCGCCAGCGATGATATGCAGCAGCCGGTGGCAGATCGAATCAGCCTGCCAGATGGTGAGTTGCCTCCAGTACAGGCGTCGACAGCGACACCAATGGATACGGGGTATTCACCGCCGACGAGTTTCGTTCTCAAACAGCCCTATCAGCGGCCCGTCCAACCGGCGACGGCACGTGGCCCGTTGGGAATCATTCCCCGGTCGGCTTGGACGTCCGCCGGCCCGGCGTTGCCGACGATCATGCCCATGGACGGGGTTCATCTGATCACATTCCATCACTCCGGCGATCCGCAGCCGTTTCTGGAAGATTCCGTCGAGGGAACGGCCCGCTACTTGGAGGCTATCCGGCGATGGCAGGTCAAGCAGGGCTTTCAGGATATCGCCTATCACTTTGCCAATGATCGCATGGGCCGCATCTGGCAATTGCGAGAACTGAAATATCGCGGCGAACATGTGCGCGACGGATTCGCGTGGCCGCGCTGGCTTGATACCTATGTTCAGAAGGAAAACTCCCCCACGAAACCGATCAATGGGCGCTTCATCTGGAATGCCCACAACATCGGGATCGTAACCCTCGGCAACTTTATGATTCAGGAACCGACCGAATATCAGAAGCGCAGAATCGTTGAATTCGGCCGATTGGTCAGAACCCTGTATCAGATTCCGATCTACCATTGCTACACGCACCAGGAACTGGTATCGACGCTCTGTCCCGGCGCAAAATATCAGCCATATATGGAATATATCCGCCGCAGCGGCGTGATGTGATTGAATTTTTGGATTCGGACCCGTTTCCGACCGGTCCGCCGGCTACCACCGGCTGCGCCCGTCGTGGTCGTGGCATAAATTGCCCGTTTGATGCCTGATCACACCTGCCCGGAAAAATGGCGTCGCCCCATACCCTTGCATGCCAACGGCATTATTTACCGAAGGCGATCCATCGCATAAACTTGCGGGTTTGGTAAGGAGTTATGGTGTCCAGCGAAAAATTTGATCTCGTCATAGTAGGGTCCGGCCCGGCCGGGTATGTCGCGGCGGTTAGAGCCGCTCAATTGGGTAAAAAAGTTGCCTGCGTTGAGAAAAACGAGCTTGGCGGCATTTGCCTGAACTGGGGTTGCATTCCAACCAAAGCGCTCATTTCCGACGCCCATCTGATGCATCAGCTTCAACATGTCGCTCCGACGTATGGAATTAAATCCGATACCAGCGGGCTCGACTGGTCCAAGGTGGTTGCCCGCAGCCGCCAGGTGACGGTAACGATGACCAAGGGGATTGAATTTCTTTTCAAGAAGAATAAAGTTACCCGATTTACCGGCACCGCGTTTGTCGCCAAACCCAATCTGGTGGAGGTGAGGGATTCGGCCGGTAAGGTTACCGCCAGCCTCGATACCGCCAATATCCTGATCTGCACCGGCGCCCGCAGCCGCGAATTGCCCGGTATCATGTGCGACGGTAAGCAGATCATCACCAGCCGGGAAGCGATGGTGCTGCCCAAGATTCCCAAGCGGATGATCATCATCGGCGCCGGTGCCATCGGAGTGGAATTCAGTTACATCTACCACGCCTTCGGAACGACCGTCACGCTGGTGGAGATGCAGCCGACGGTTCTTCCGATTGAAGATGCCGAGAGCAGTTCACGCGTCGAGGCGATTTTCAAGAAGCGTGGGATCGATGTGCGGACCGGCACGAAAACGGAAAGTGTTCAGACGGGCCCGGACGGCGTGAAAGTCGTGGTCTCCGCAGGCGGCAAACAGGAGACCCTTGTGGGAGATATTGTGCTCGTGGCGGTTGGCGTCACGGGGAATACGGAGAATCTCTTTGCGCCGGGCGCAACACCGGAAATTGAGCGTGGGGCGATCAAAGTGGATAAGGCATTTCGAACGAAAATCCCATCCATCTACGCCGCGGGTGATGTCATCGGCCCGCCGTGGCTGGCGCATGTTGCAAGTATGGAAGCCACCATCGCGGTGGAACGGATGTTCGGCGTTAATAACCGCGAGATGGATTACAGCATTGTGCCGGGATGCACCTACTGCGTGCCGCAGGTGGCCAGCGTCGGTATGACGGAAAAACAGTGCCGGGACAAAGGGATCGAGATCAAGGTGGGCAAATTTAATTTTGCCGCCAATGGCAAGGCGCAGGCGCTGGGTGAAACGGAAGGGTTTGGCAAGTTGATTTTTGACGCCAAATACGGCGAGCTTCTTGGAGCGCATATTGTCGGTGCGGAGGCGACGGAAATATTATCTGAGATGGTGTTGGCCAAACGCCTTGAGGCTACACAGCATGAAATCGCCACCACCATCCACGCCCATCCGACGCTCTCCGAAGTGCTCATGGATGCGGCGCAGGGTGCTGAAGGCGGCGGACACGGGTAAGATGTCGGCTTGGGTGTACGGGTTTCATTGGGATGGGCCATGACGGATATAAACGATAATCCATTTTTGAACCGACCGGCTGATTCCAGCGGGGCCCAGGGGGGCGATGCGTCTCCTCCTTTGCAGCCGCTTCAGCCCCTCACGCCGACCCCGCCGGGCAGGCCCAAGCCGCGCGTCATGTCGGCGAGTGCGAAGTCGGTGCGCGACACGCTGCAGACCGTTCTCTTTGCACTGCTTCTGGCGTTCAGTTTCCGCACATTCTGCGTCGAGGCGTTTGTGATCCCCACCGGGTCGATGGCACCGACGCTTAACGGCGCCCATTTTCGGGTCGTCTGTCCGGAGTGCGGTTACCGGTTTAATGCCGACGCCAATGTGGAAATTCAGGATATCGGCGGCCATCTGGTGCAGGTCGCCAATGCGCAACTTGAAAACACCAACGCCATTCCGGCCCCCCGCTATTTTGTCTGCCCCAACTGCCATGCTCTGATTCCCGCCACCAGCCTGCCGGACAAGCCGGTTGTGGCGCGAACGTTCTTCAATTCCAGCGGCAACGAATCACGCACCATCTATTTTCCGCATGCGTCCAACGGCGACCGGATACTGATTTTGAAATTTCTCTACTGGTTTCATCCGCCCAAACGGTGGGATGTGGTGGTATTTCGTGAACCGCGATTCGGCAAGCAGAATTTCATCAAGCGTCTGGTGGGCTTACCCGGTGATACCGTACGGATCATCTCCGGGGATGTTTACATCAACGGCAAAATCGCTCACAAGCCCCCCGCCGTGCAGCGGGCGATGCTGCAACTGGTCTACGACAATGATTATTATCCCATCGACGCGGGCAAACCGCGTATCGACGGCCGCACCTGGACAACACCGTGGAAATCACATGTGAAGGCGGCAACCGACGGGAAGTGGTTTACCGCCGGGCCGGTCATCCGGTTTCAGAGCGGCAACCCGGCGGCAAGCGGGCGCATCACCTTCCAGAATCGCGGGCGTTATCTTTACAACGACTCGAGCTACAACAATCGGCGCATCACCAAACGCGGTCATCATCTGGTGGGCGATCTGTATCTGCGTACGCTCTGGACACCGCATACGTCATCGGCGGCGATTTCCGTCGTGCTGGGCAAACCCGACAGCCGCTTCAAGGTGTCGCTGGATATGGGGGGTCGGATTTCGCTTTGGCAATGGCATGCGGCAAGCCATGCGTACAGTCTTGTCCCGGATAACCTGTGGGATTTTCATCACCCTGTCGGCCTGCTGCTGCGAAATCAACCGTGTCGGATTGCGATGGCGGACTGCCAGCATCAGGTGCGGTTCTGGGTCGATGGCCGCATGATTTTTCAATACACGCCGGTCTGGACGGTCGCGATGGCACTGGCGCAATATGCCAAAGAGGCGGGCGGCCAACGCTTTGTACCGAGAATATCGGTTCATGTGATGGGAGCCTGCACGCTGCGGCATCTGATCCTGATGCGGGATATTTATTACACACAGATGCGGCGGGAGCTGCCGTCCACGAACCCGTATGATCCCCTTGGCTCCGTGCCCGGCACGGGAACAATGAACAATCCGATCACGCTCAAAGCAGGGCAATATTACGTGCTGGGTGATAACTCCAATGACAGTGATGATTCGCGGGCATGGGGACATATTGAACCGATTCTGCGCGCTGAGGGGATACCGTATGGCGTAGTGCCGGCACGCTACATGATGGGCCAGGCGTTCATGGTTTACTGGCCGGCCGGATTCCGCCCGCTGCAGTCGATTAATATTCCGATTGTTCCCAATGTCGGCCGCATGCGGCTGATACGGTGATGGCCGGCGGTGGCGCGCTGCCATACAGGCTTAACCTGCCGCGGCAAACCTACACGCGGGCCGAAGTACGATTCTCGGGCGGGCACGCAGCGTTGCGCGTCCTGATGCTTACAACTCAGTGAAAGCGGGTGGCGCGATGCAATTGCGGCATAAGATGGGCAAGGCGTTGTCACGGTGGCGGTCGGAGCGATCTGCCTCCATTGCCAATGCCGTCTGGTTCGCCGCCCTGCTCGGTGTGATGGCCGGACTGGATTATCTCTCCGGCGACACCTTTCTGCATGGATTCATCTGGCT
>JAJZNY010000067.1 GCA_021852245.1 Planctomycetota bacterium
TCCGCGAGGAACTCGGAATTGAAATCACGATCCTCGCCGCACGGCCGGTCGCGATGCATCGCTATGAACATCGAATCGTGCGGCTCCATCCGTTTGACTGCCTCTGCGGTTCCGGTACACCTCAGCCACTGGCCAGTACGGAACTGCGATGGGTAACACCCGACGAATTGCGCCAATTGCCGCTGCCGCCCGCCAATGCTCCGCTGATCGCCGCCATTATCGCGCAGCCGCTGCAGCGACCGGATCAATAGGACGGATGAATGTGCGTCACCTGATTGGCGATGAGCGTTGCATCCGAAACGTGACCCGATAGCACCTTGCGTGCCTCCTGCTGAATATTGACGGCATATTGCGGATCGTGAGCGATCTGTTTGAGAACCATCCGGACCGTCGGATCTTTACGCACGGGCCAGAGTTGATAGATACACGGCCCCAAAGCCGCCGCGTGCGGGTGAAGCACCACGGGAAGCAGGCGATGTTTGATCTGCCACGGTTTGAGGTTGTCGACCGCACTGTACGCCGCCGAAATACCTGCCACATTGTGGGCGGCTCCCTGGAGTCCCAGGGCACCGAGCACGCTGGTGTTCGCCGCCACCTGCTGCGCATGAGCTCCGCCGGAAAATGAAAATTCCCGTATCCGCACCAACCCGTAATGCGGATGAGGAAGTGCCGCAGCGTACCGATCCTGATTGGCCACCGTAATATGAAAAACTTCGGTGCGAACATGGGCGATATATTCATCCGGTTTTTCCGGATTCTTCGACCGGACAATGTGAATATCCGAAGTCCAGGTCGTGCCGAATACATCGGTCAGGTAGACATTCAAATCTTCAAATCGCTGCCAGTAGCGGCCGGGATGTTTCTCGTGAATCTTGCGTATCGGCAGAGAAAGCAATTTGAAGGCCTTTTGATCGGCAGATGTGGAGCCGGTGGAGATCAACTGAAAAAATTGGTTGATCATCTTTTTTGCGCTGGTGGGATAAGCCTCGGCAGGATTCACGGCGGGCTTTGAAAACATGTAATAGGCCGCAACGATAACCCCCGCAGCCACAATTAAAAATACGATAAATTTAGATAGCGCCGCCCCCCGGCGCACCGGCAGATGCCGCTGCGCCTCGCGGGCAATCGAAAAACGGATGGCTGTGCGGATGGAGGCATTCATGGTGTTCTCCGTCAATTCAACTCTGTTCTCTGTGCACCGAGAGCATCGCAAGTGCTCAGCAATATAATTTACCATAAACCAGTTGCGACCCCACCACCACGGCAGCGGCCGGCGGATGAGATGCAATAAGCTCGGCGACGGCATTCTCCGCCGACCGGGGCAGGGAAATTACCGGAAAAATCGCCATATCCGCCCGAAGGCCGGGGTGCAGCCGCCCTGCATTCAATCTCATGGCCGCAGCGGGCCATTGCGTCACCATCCGGAAAAGGGTCGCCCATGGAAGGCTCGGCACGTCCTCACGGGCGCAGGCCGCCTCGGCGAGCAGGTTCAGGTCCGGTGTGCTCGCCGGCGAATCGGTCGCAATACACACCCGGATGCCGGCTTGAAGCATTTTCAGGCATGGATGCTCCGCGATGAGATGATGCCCAAAATAATGCCGCGTGCGGGGACACATGGCCACCGAAATCTGGCGATGCCCCGCCAGCAGCCTGATATCCGCATCGTCGGCGTAATTCACGTGGGCCAGAATCACGGGCTGATTCAATTTCAGCAATCCCCAATGTGCACCCCATGCGACCGGGCTGCCGTCAAAAGCGGGAATCTCGTCGTCAAGCACATCGATGATTTTTCGCAGCGGCCAATCGCGCCCGAGCGGGCCGGAAAAATCGCGCAGAAATTGCCTTTCATACGGCAATTCCGCCAGATGCATCGCCAGCGGGCGATGCGCAGCGTTGGCGTGCTGCACGATCTGGCTCAGCGCCGGGCCTTCCACCGAATAGGGGGCGTGCGGTGAAAGCCCGATCGGCATTCCGGCTGCGAGCCCGCCCGGCACTTCTGCGGCACGGATTCGCTGCGTAAGCTCTCCGCGCGCCCTGCCCATGGCGGTAATTTCGCCAAAGCTCATGCCGCCCATCGGCATCCCGGCGGCGGCTCGGCGGCTGATCGCCGCATGGCGGGTAATATCCCCGATGGCGGTTACGCCGTAACGATGGCATTCCGTTATTCCGTCGATGACCGATTCCGTTACGACGTGCTCCAATTTTTCGGGCGGGGGTGAAAGTTCGAAGAGTCGGCAAACCCAATCTGGAAACTTCGCCGGGGCGGGAATTTTTCCCCGTAGATATCCCAATTCCAGATGCGTGTGAAGGTTCACCAATCCGGGCGCGATGAGATGCTTTCCGGCGCTCCAGTCGGCCGCATCGGGATGGCGGCGTCGAATATCCCGCCACGGGCCGACCTCCGCTATCAGCCCGTTGTGCAAAAACACCGCGCCGTCGGGAATCAGCGTATCCGCGTCCGCCAGCACAAGCGCCGCGTGGATTATTGAATCGTCAGGAAATCGGTCGTCAGGCATGGTACCTCATTGCACCAGCGGTGCAGGGCCAGCAGGGGACGATTACATTGCACATAGTTGCCAGACACTTCTGCAGGTGCCACACGCGCTCCATGGTGCAGGGAACTTAATGATGGCGTCGGGCGTCGGCGGAATCAATTTCATTCAGATAGGCCAAGGTGCGTTCCAATTGTCCCTTGAGATGGCGCACCCGCAGCAGACTTTTCACCCGCGTGAGCAGTTCCAGCTTGTTGATCGGCTTGGAGAGAAAATCATCGGTCCCGCTCTCGACGCCCCGTTCGATATCCCCCATTTCGTTCAGGGCGGTGACCATCAGGATTGGGATGTCGGCAAATTTGGGATCGGCCTTGAGACGGCGACAAACTTCAAATCCGCTCATTTTCGGCATCATGACATCCAATATGATCAGGTCGGGCCGGATGCGGGGAACCTTGGCCAGAGCCTCCACGCCATCGACAGCCACCTCGGTGGTGCAGTTGAGTGATTCAAGATAGGCCTGCATCAGTTCAACATTCTGAGGATTGTCATCCACCACCAAAATGGTGCTTTTGGGAAGATGGGTATCGTGACTGGTTGCCATGGCGGTCTCCAAATCGGGGAAAACGAAATTTTTCCGCACGAGCTATTTTACGGCGGCGGCCGTGAACCGTCAGGAATTCATCTGCCGGACGCCAAGCTACGCGGGCCGGCCAGAAAGGTGAGAGTCGAGCGGTTGAACGGAACCATGCATGGGTCGTGCGGGGCACGACGGTAAGTGCTTTTTTCACCGCAGGGGACGCCGGGGAACGCAGAGATTGCGGTTATTGGGGCCGTAAGCCGGCGATGCCGCCCGATCCGGCTCCGCGAACCTCCATTGATGCTTCATTAACTGCGACCATAACTCGGCCTCAAAATGGAACAGCTGATGAGAGCATAACGCGCCGGGGCGATGCTCAGCCACCCGGAGTGCCCTCGGTGCCGCCAGCGGTCCCCGTCGCGCCGCCCCTGGCGGACTCCAGTTTCGCCAGCTGCTCTTCCAACTCGCGTATCCGCGCACGGAGCTCGGCCTCGCTCAGGCCGCCAGTCGCGCTGGGATCGGGCCCCAACGCCTGTGCGTTCGCTCCGCCTTCGGCTTGGGCACCGCCGGGGCTGGGCGCGGTCCGGTAAATGTAGGCCCGTATCCGTCGCTTGAGCCGGACAAGCCTGACCCACATGGAGACGCCCAAAATGGCCGCGACAGACGCCATGAATA
Source organism: Planctomycetota bacterium (assembly GCA_021852245.1). The sequence goes on from JAJZNY010000067.1 coordinate 3,748, forward strand.
GGCTATAACTCGTCGAGGCCGTCAAATAGGCCGTCAGCGGATCCTCGCCCATCATCGCCCCGCCCCCCACTCGGCCAAATCGAGGTCATCGTTAATGAACTTTATCCAAAAGTTCGCGCCCGCCAAGCAAAATAACGCTAAAGACGAGGACAAGTTGATGAGGTCTAGGTCTAACGACATAAAAAAACCACCTTTCTCAGTCTGGTCAGGGTTCTACATAAGATTGGATGATTTGGCCCACTGTGTAGTGCGTGCTGGGCGTGGCCTCCTCGCTGCTCGCGCCTGCGTCGAGGAAGGTAGCCTCGGCCGCTAATATGGCCGAGTACCCCAGCACCAAGCCGCCGCCCAAGTCTACAATCGGTACCGCCTGCGCGGCAGCCCCGACGGCTGTTCCCAGCGCCGCGTCTACAGTCAGATGTTGGACCGTGTGATGGATGGCGGCGGCGTTGTTAGCGACGATGGTTTCCGTGACTTGCCGCACCCGCGTTATGGTGAAGATCTCGTGTACCGGGCACGTGTTGCCCGGTACATAGAGCGGCGCCTGTTCTCTGTAGGTGGTGGTTCGCCTCTCCGGTGCGACCGTCGTGTATGTCTTGTATATCCAACCGGATTCTGTGGTGCGGGCCGGACCGTCCTGAGCATAGGTACGCGGCACGAGTTCCGGAGGGCCTACCGCTATCCAGGGAGGCCGAAGCATCTTCTGTACCTCCGGGAGCGTGAGCTTCAGCCCCTCCGCATCCACATTCCCCACCGGCGAGGAATTGACGAACTGATACGTATTGGCCCCGTTAATAAATTGGGCCGGGTCCTGCTCCATCCACCGGCCGAGGCTCGGCGAATAATCGCGATTGCGTTCATAGTACAGCCCCGTCACCGCGTCCAGCGTCATACCCTGATAGAGATTATTCACCAGCGGGTGCGCGCGGCGGCGGCTCGCTCCCGAGCAGGGCATTGATTTTTCATCGATGGCGACCATGCGAGCCCCAACATTTCAGTTACTCTGGAAATCATAACGCGCCGGGCAGGCGGATTCAAACGGCATACCGCGCTGGCCGTCCCCTGCCCACCCCAATAACCCGCGCGATGCACGGTTTCGTCTTGGCGGCTGGCTTATCTCCATTCATTCACCCCCGGCAAGCCGGGGGCTAAGTGACCATTGTCACCGTCTCCGCGATCAGCGGCCATCCCCACGCCATGGGAATTGGGTTTCACGGGGGCGCATGATGTAATCTGATTTTTTTGTCACACCAAGGACAGAAGACACTAAGATTTTTGCATTAACTCCTTATTTCTTATTGTACCGTCTTGGCGCTCTGCTAGCCCTAGTGTCAAATCTGCTTCTCTCCGCCTCCGCGCGAAATATGCTCCCGCCAAATCGGTGGCGATACGGCCGCTAAGCCCGCAGGCCCGCCACCATTGCCCTGCCGGTTGGATCTCCGTCGTCTTGGGCGTAAACTTGGGCGCGAATGGAACGCTGCGCCGGGCGGACCGCAACAGGAAGGCGGCGATGAAAGCATGAATCAACGTGCTGTTATCCGGTAATAGCTGACGGATGCTGGCGGATAATGGCAGATAAGGATCGGCGATGAAATTGAAGCACATGTCACGATGGACAGCATGTAGTTCTTTATTGGCGGCCGTCGGGCTTTCGGTGACCGCCTGGATCGGATTCGCTTCCGGCGCCGTCGGTCGCCAGTTATCTCAAGCATCAGCAGAGATCACCCGTCCATCGGCTTCCGCAGCAGTTTCAAGGGTCTCTTTTTCCCAGAGCCCGACCCGGAGCATGAAAAGCAGGAATTTTAATATCCGCATCCAGGCACGCCGTTCCACCATTCATCTCGGCGGATCGGTGCTCATCCGGTGCCGGGTCACCTCAACCAGGCAGGGAGCAGCAGGCGTACAGGTCTGGCCGTACGTTGATGGTCGTCAATGGGGAGCGCCGGAAAAGACCGGGGCGGGAGGGTTGGTTGACGTTGTTATTCCGCTTCCCTATCCCGGTACAGCCCGTATCCAATTCACCACCGACGGTCCGACTGACGCCATTTTTCCGGTCGGCCTTCCTCTGACATCCGGCGCGCCGGTATCCAACACCGTTGCAGTCAACGTATTACCGGTGATCAGAACACCGCCCGTTCACCCACGGCATCTTGTCGGCATGGAATATGAACCATGGTTTACACCCATGATGATGCGCTGGCAGACCGCCGAAGCGGTTCCCCTGATCGGCCGATATGATTCGCTTGATCCGGCGGTTGTCAGGCAGCATGCCCTGTGGTTTGACCGAATGGGTATTAATTATATCCTGATCGACTGGACCAACAACCTCTGGGGTGATCACCATTTCGACCAAATCAAGCCAAAATTCAAACAACTCATCGCGTCAACCACCTTCCTCATGAAGACCTATGCGCGGATGCGACGGGAAAAACTCGCCGTACCGAAAATAACCCTCCTGCTGGGCCTCAAGAACGGGCCTCATACCACCACCACCGCCATCAACGAGGAGATGCAATGGGTCTATGAACATTACATCCGCAATCCCCGTTATCGGGGCCTCTGGCTTGATTATCACCATAAGCCGCTCATGATTATATTTAATGACGGCGGCCCGGCATTCCTGGCCCGCAAACTCTCCAGGGGAGAACCCCCGATCAACGCCCGGCATTTCACCATCCGCTGGATGTCATCCCAGTTACAGAACAGACCGCAATTGGCCCGCATGAAATATTGGTCGTGGATGGACGGCACAACCCGACCCGTACCGACGTGGGATGGAAACCTGTGCGAGGCGCTGACCATCACCCCCGCATTTTTTGCCGCAGGAGGCTGGCTCTCACCCCCGGCGCGAGGACGCGACAACGGCTTCACCTACGTCCGTGAATTTAATACCGCCCTGCGGGATCGCCCCCAGTTTCTCAACATCTGCCAATGGAATGAATTTGCCGGTCAGCCGGTCGGCCACGGGTATGGGGTCCACCACAATATTTACATGGACTGCTACAACGTGCATTTCAACAATGATATCGAACCGACCTCACTGACGGATTGCGGCTGCCGCGGCTGCGGCGGTTGGGGATTTTATTATTATAATCTCACACGTGCCTTCCTTGAGCTCTATCATCAGCATCATCCGAAAACGACCCTGGTGGTCTTTGGGAGCCCGGGACGCCATGCCGTTGAGAAAGGCCCTCAGATGATGGTGCGCTGGGCCTGTGCCGGCAAGGCACCGGGCAGTTTCACACTCCGGCTCGACGGCCACGTCATCGCCCATAACCTTCCTGCCGATACACGGTCGTTTAATCTTAATCTGCAGGGCCTCAAACCCGGTCGCCACGCATTGACGCTTGTCGCCAGCGGTGCCCTGAGCGATTTTAAGCTCTCTTACCGGCGCCCCGCCCATCGATTGCAACACCCAATTCCGGCCGCAGCCCACGGGGATTTTCTGCTCAAATAAAGCCGATACGCAAGATATACTCCACGCTCTTCCCGCAGCCGTGCTGAGAGTCCGCCCCCATGGCTCAACAGCGTGCGGTTCGCGGGCGCGGCTTGTTTTCACCCACTGCGATGATCAGGCATCGCGGCCTTGCCGCAACCCCAGGAGCATTTGCGGGCCGATCGCTCCCTGAACGAGTATTACAGCGGTCGCGCGGAATGGCTCCACATTTCATCGGTCACCATGGCGTCGTGGCCGCCGGCCGCCAGAGACTGCTGCGAAAACATCGCGTGATACATCCCGGCATGTTCAATGAGCTCGGCATGACTGCCATATTCGCTCAATCGGCCCTCCACCAGCACGGCGATGGCGTCGGCGTGCATGATGGTGCTCAATCGGTGGGCGATGATGATGGTCGTGCGGTTGCGCATGAGCTGCCGCAGCGAATCCTGTATGGCTCTTTCGCTCACGGCATCAAGTGAACTGGTGGCTTCGTCCAGAATCAGGACCGGCGGATCGGCGAGAATCGCCCGGGCGATCGATATCCGCTGCTTCTGGCCGCCGGAAAGTTTACTCCCCCGCTCACCGATCTGGGTGTCGTATCCGTTTTCCAATTCCTGAATGAAACCCTCGGCATTGGCGAGCTGTGCGGCCCGGACAATCTCCTCATGCGTAGCACCCCGGCGGCCGAAGGCGATATTTTCCTCGATGGTGCCGTCAAAGAGGAACACATCCTGCATGACCATGGCACACGAGCGGCGCAGATCCGCAAGGCGGATATCGCGGATGTCGTGTCCGTCGAGGCGGATGCTGCCGCTCCGCACGTCATAAAACCGCGCGATCAGATTCACCAGCGTGGTCTTTCCGCTGCCCGAGGGTCCGACAACCGCCAGCGTGCTCCCCGCAGGTATGACCAGATTAATATCGTTGAGCACGGTCTGATCGTCCCGGTAGCCGAACGTCACATTCGCCAGTTCGATTCGCCCTTCAACGTGCGGCAGGCTGATGGCGCCGGGCTTGTCGGGCATATCCACCGGCTGACTGAGCACATCGCATACCCGGTCCAGAGAGCCGAGATTCTGCTGCATCGCCTGCATCGAATCAATCATCTGGGTGATCGGGCCCAGCAGCATCAGCGCAAAATATTGAAACATCACCAGATTGCCCA
>JAJZNY010000031.1 GCA_021852245.1 Planctomycetota bacterium
ATCGCGCGATATCGCCATCATTGAAGCCCGTCTGTGCCATCGCATCTGCGAGCCTCTCAAGGTCAGCATGTGATTCCAGATGGACCGGCAGGGCAGTGCAGTCGAACCCACCATCCATATCGGAACCCAGTCCCACATGCTTCATGGAGCCGGTAACCGATGCAATATGTTTGATATGCCGGATGACATCCGCCATAACGGCCCGGCCGGATGCAAGAAATCTGGAATATAGGTTAATGCCGATCACACCGCCGAGCTTCGCGAGGCGGCGTATCTGGTCGTCTGTCAGATTTCGTTCGCTCTGCAGCGGCAAAGGGAGAAGCGAACGTACATTGGAGTGGGATGCGATGATTGGCCCCGGATATATGTCCAAGACGTCATAGAACGCTTCTTCCGATAGGTGTGAAACATCCAGAATGATGCCAAGTTCCGCGGCACGGTCCAGCAGTTTTCGACCGTCGGCGCTCAGAGAGCCCTTGGCTTCATTTCCCGCGGCCCATCGATTTGCGTGAATCCACGTCAAACTGATCACGTCAACACCACGTTGGTGGAAATAATCAAGGTCCCCAATGTCGCGAATTGCATCACACCCTTCCATCAAAAGCGACGCAATGGGAACTGGGGATGCCGAATCCACGTGCCGCGAATTTTGCAGCAGCCCCATGTCATACCAGCGATCGTAGATATCGAGCTGCGCGATGGCAGCCTGATGAGCTTCGGTAGGATTTTGAAAATACCACGGACCCTTCGCATCAGGTTGCCTATGGTCCTCCGGCTGGACAAAAACGGTTGCAAGAACGCCTCGAACTCCACCGGCCCTCAAACTTGGAATGGTGAGAGCCGCAGTGGGTTCAGTTTTTCGCACGTCGCTGAGAGGCAGATGCATGGCCCGCCCATGAAGTGCGAGGTAGGCGAGATCAAGATGTGCATCAAACCATTGATAGGGTGGCAAGGAACCTCTTTTCTCGTCAGCGGCACGCAACCGGAGGAGTGAGTCACTCGGTCGGGTCAATTTCAATGACGCGGTATTTACCGATCCCCGGCAGTTCTTCGCAATTTCCGCTTATTACATGGAGTACCCCGACGATGGCCAGTGCCAAAAACAGGAATGAGATCACGCCGTTGATAAATCCGAACAGCGACAACATGGGGTGTGACTGAAAGAGCAGGGGCAGGCCGGTATAGAGTACACTCATGACTCCCCACCGCAGTACCTCAAGAATAAACAGCAGAAATCCCTGATTGGTGTGATATCGAACAAATCGGCTCTGCTGACCAAATATCAGGGGCACAACAACAAGAATGGGTATATAGGCTAAAATGGCCATTGCCCGGTGATTCCCCACATCAGCTTCAGATTTTTCCTCTTGAGCTGAGGCGGGTTTTGCCGACGAACTCTTCGGCGGTGCTGAATCGGCAGGCGGAACAGGTGGCGGACTGCGCGTTGGTTCTACAGGATCGTGTGGTTTGAGTTCGTAATCGTCGCTCATGTTATTCTCCTTTTTTTGCTGCCGCCAGCGGCATGTTCGTCGTATAATAATGAATGTCGGCGAAGATGCGAATGGTGTCGTCGGCGATACGGTGATGCGTTAGGTCATATGGAATGATGATACCATGACTTCTGATAGCGCTACTTCGACAACGGGTGTTCACGCCGTGGGTACTCTTGTAAGCCTTGCGGTGGGATGTGGCGTATTGATTGCGCTGGTCATTGCGAGCTTTGTGATAATTCTTTGGGTGCGCCGTAGGTCGCTCACGGCGCACGGCGATTCGGTTGAGGGATTTTCATTCCGCGACATGGAGTCGATGGTGGAACGCGGCCTCATTACCGAAGATGAATATAAACAAATCAAGCGGGCACGCGCTATGAAAATGGCGAGGCGCCTCAATGGTGATTCACCTTAGTGGCGGCATTCCTGATTTTTTGGATACTATTCAGACCGATTAAAAAAGCGGCTTTTATGCTATAGTATCAGGAGTAGCGCCTCTGCCGACGGCAGGCCGCTCACGCCCGCCTGTTTTCTGTGTCATCAAAGCGGGCGGGAAAATGCGTTTGGTCGGGAATGCCCTTGGTGGTAGATGCCCGAGTAGCGGTCCTCGCAGAGGATGCTGGTTTTTATGGAGTAGACCCGCCGAGATCAGGCGGAATTTTGTATGGCAAATCAATCGAATGGAAATGGAAGTGGCGGTAGCCGTGGCGGGGATGACGGCGCTGGGGCAAAATTTAAGGGCCGTCGGGTGACCAATTGCTCGTTTTGCGGAAAATCAAGCCGTGAAGTTGGGCTGATGGTCGAGGGGCCGAACGATATATATATTTGCGAAAATTGCTCTGAACTTTGCCTGAATATCTTCAAACAGGAAAAGCGGAAAGTCAGCGGACCGAAGCAACCGATTGGTAAGATTCCGCCTCCGCGCCAACTCAAAGAATTCATGGATCAATACGTGATTGGGCAAAACGATGCGAAACGGGCGTTGGCAGTAGCCGTGCACAATCACTACAAGCGTCTGGCGCATGCCGACGCACGCGGTAAAGAGGATGTGGAGCTTGATAAATCCAATGTCCTGCTTATCGGACCAACGGGGTCAGGCAAAACTTTGCTGGCCAAAACGTTGGCCCGATCTCTCAACGTGCCCTTCGCTATCGGCGATGCCACCACGCTGACCGAAGCGGGGTACGTCGGCGAAGACGTAGAAAACCTCCTTTTAAAGCTTCTACAAAATGCGGATTACGACCTTGAAGCTGCGCAACGCGGCATCATCTATATTGATGAAATCGACAAAATCGGTAAGACGAATATGAACGTCTCCATCACCCGCGATGTATCGGGTGAAGGCGTTCAGCAGGCGCTGCTGAAAATGCTGGAAGGAACACTGGCAAATGTGCCACCGCAAGGGGGGCGAAAGCATCCGGAACAGCAATATATTCAGCTCGACACCTCACACATCCTTTTCATCTGCGGCGGAACCTTTGTCGGATTGGATCAGATCATCGCCAAACGGCTGGGAAGAAAGTTGATCGGGTTTCATGCTGAAGTGGAACCGGAAACCCGGCAGATGCAGCGTCAGACCGAGCTCATCAAGCAGGTTACTCCGGATGATCTCATTGAATTCGGCATGATACCCGAATTTGTCGGGCGACTCCCCATCATCGCTCCGCTTTCGCCACTGGATGAAAACGGCATGATTCAGATTCTGACCGAACCTAAAAATGCGATCGTGAAGCAGTATCAGCGCTTTTTCCAGATGGAAGGCAGCGAGCTGGAATTCTCCGACGAGGCGCTGCACCTGATTGCCCGACGGGCGCTGAAAAGAGATACGGGGGCCCGCGCACTTCGTGGGGTGATGGAGGAAATCATGCTCGATTACATGTACCACCTTCCCGACCAGGCCCAGAAAGGACGCTACCTTATCACTGCGGATGTGGTTGAGGGGCGGGTAAGTCTCTTTGATACGAGCCCCATTCCACTCAAGGAGAGCGCCGCCTGACCCGTTCGGGTGATTCGCACATCCGAGTCTATCCCGCAGCCAAGAACGCTCGGATATGGGTAGAATCGATGCAAGCATGAATGCTGATGCCGTTCAATCGGATGGTCTGACCGCTCAACCGTTGTGTGTCGCCATCTGGATCGATGAACAGAACCTGCTTAACGAATTCACGTTACTGCGGCAAATGAGTGTTGCGCTCTCGGCCGGTGGAGTGCGCGTTTATATCATCAGTGAACACGACACCGCCGATTCCCTCCGCGCCTATACGGCCGGACATTGGCACGTACAATCGTGCACGTGGATCAACTGGGTGCGTACGGGAAGAACCGGTAACGAGTATCACGTTGCGGCCGAACTTCACCGACATCAGATCAGCTTCATTCTGCTTATGGGGTGGAGTCCCGCGCAGGCCGCCGTCCTGTCCCGCTGCCGCGATATCTCGGTGGTTCGATGGCATTTCGACCTGATCATCCGGGACGATGCAAAGAGCGAGATGGTAAATGTTTATGCCTCCAGCGCGATTCGCGCGGCTTTCAAAGCACCCGAACGTGCCATGGTGATCTCACCGGGGATATACATTGGCGAAGATAGTGAATCGCAACGATCCCACCTCACGGGCGGAGATTTTATTCTGGCTTGTCTCGATGTCATCCATAAGCCGGATGAATATGCGGAGTTCTTGCGAGCGTTGGCTGGAGATGACCGGTTGAAACGTTTTCTGCTGCTTCTGCTTGATGCGGGCGAAGCCAAAGATGAGGTGTGGCACATCGTTCGCGACATGAAATTATCAGATCGGGTGAGTTTCATTCCGGCTGTGGGCGCGGCAACGGCAGCCATTCAAAACTCGGATGCCGTGATTAACATTTCCTCTCAGACGCGATGGTGGCACGTCGGCATCGAGGCGGCCGCAGCCCGACGGGCAGTGGTGTGTCGAGGAACTGCTTTGATGGACGACTTTGATGGCGACACCTGCCGACTGGTCCGTCAATCGGACGACTGGGCGGATTGTCTCGTGGAGTTGCGCTCAGACGCGATAAAAACCCGCGCCCTCTGTGAACATGCCTACCTCCGAGTTAAGCGACGGCACGCCATGTCGGATTTTTACGACCGCCTGATGCAGGTGACTGCCGATCTCCGACGCGAAGCCATTCCGCTGAGATGAAATGCGCAGGTGATTTATGGGCTTTCCTGCGGCAATTCATCCCACGATCGGCCGCTTCCCCGGAGCAGTTGTTCGGCTTCATCCGGCCCCCATGATCCCGGAGAATAAAATTTCAGCGGTGGTTTGCCAGTCGCCCACGTTTCCTCAATCCGGTCAATGATCTGCCAGGCGCTTTCAACTTCATCACGTCGTATGAAAAGGGTGGAATCGTTGAGGATCGCATCCAGTAAAAGTCTTTCGTAAGCTTCGGGTGAATAACTTCCAAACGCTTCGTGATACTCAAAATCCATTTGAACCGGCGTGACCGCTGTGGCGGTGCCCGGACGTTTGGCATTAATCTGCAATCCGATACTTTCTCGCGGTTGAATGCGCAGTGTGAGAACATTCGCACCCGTTCCGCGTTGCGGTTTATTGAACAGCACACCCGGAGCACGATTGAAGTGGATGTTGATTTCGGATCCTTTCCTCTTGAGATGCTTACCGCTTCGCAGGTAGAAGGGGACTCCGTACCACCGCCAGTTATCAATGGCGAGTTGCACGCAGGCGTAGGTTTCGGTCTGGCTCTGCGCGGCAACGCCGCGTTCCTCAAGATAGCCGATGACGGGCTTGCCTTGCTTTTCACCCCGGACATACTGCCCGCGAACTGTCATGCGTTCCACCTGTTCCGGCGTGTAGGGAATGATGGATTTTAATACTCGAACTTTTTCATCGCGGATGGCATTGCCTTCAAGCGATACAGGCGGTTCCATGGCCACCAGCGTCAAAAGCTGCATGAGATGGTTCTGAATCATATCGCGAAGCGTACCGGCGGTGTCGAAATAACCGCCACGCCCCTCGACCCCGATATCTTCCGCCACGGTTACCTGAACGTGGTCAACATATCGACGGTTCCAGATCGGCTCGAATATCCCATTGGCAAAGCGGAACACCAATAGATTCTGCACCGTCTGCTTGCCCAGATAGTGATCAATACGGAACACCTGCGATTCATCGAATACCCGGTTAATCTGATGGTTGAGCTCCTGCGCCGATTTCAGATCATGGCCGAAAGGTTTTTCCACAATCACCCGCCGCCACGCACCCGAGTTGAACGGATCAATATTACCGAGCCCCGCCTCACCAAGCTGCGCCACAATCGTGCTGAATTCCGTCGGGCTTGTGGAAAGATAATAAAGTCGTCGGCCTGAAAGTCCGAAACGTTTGTCCAGGTCCGAAAGCCGTGCGGCGAGTGATGCATACCCATGAGCATCTTCGAAGGTGCTTTGATGATAAAACAGCCGCGGAGCGAGTTTTTCCCAGATACCGTTATCAGCCGGGCGGTTGCGGGAAAACGAATTGATCCCCTTGAGCATCTCCTGTCGGAACTCGTCATCCGTTTTGGGGCGACGTGCAAAACCGACAACAACCGTATCAGGATGCAGTAAGCCTTCACTGGTCAGATTATAAATGGCCGGCAGAAGCTTGCGGGCTGTCAGGTCTCCCGTGGCGCCGAATATCACAATCGCACATGGTTTGGCCTGCGACGCATTCTGCGGTACGCTGGAATTTTCGGGCATATATTCATATCCTCTTTCATGGTTGCGTACGGGCGAAAATCGGCGCCCGCACCCGACGAGCGATTTTAGCGTAAAGTATGGATCGCGTGTGGAGGATCAATATGTCGGCGTCGATCTGGGCACCTTGGCGGCTGGAATATATACAAAGTGTCACAGGTGAAAAGTCCGGATGTTTTCTGTGTGATGCAGCACGGGCTACCGATCATGATCGATCCAATCTGGTCATCGCCCGAACCGATATCGCTCTGCTGATGTTGAATCGATATCCCTATGTCAACGGCCATCTGCTTGTCGCTCCATACACGCATGTGGCACAGCTTGCGGATATGCCTCCAGAACACCGGGCCACATTGATGGAATTAGCCGTCCATGGCCAGCGACTTTTGGAAGTCACCATGAATCCGCAGGGGTTCAACATCGGGATCAATATCGGCCGCTGTGCCGGGGCAGGGTTGCCGGGCCACATTCATCTGCATGTTGTTCCACGGTGGAACGGTGACATTAACTTCATGACGACCGTCGGACAGGTGCGCGTCATCCCGGAAGCGTTGGAAAGTGCCTACGAAAAATTGTCGCGGGCGCATCTAGCCCTCCTGGAAGAGGGGGCAAATCCAACTTCGGCCGCTGTTCAGGGATTAAGCAATTAAGCAGGGGAGTCAAGGTGTCTAATCTTATTGTAATTCCGGCTCGCTACGAATCTACGCGTCTGCCCGGCAAGCCGCTTCTGAAGCAATCGGGGAAGTATCTCATCGAGCATGTATACGAGCGTGCGGTGTCCGCAACCCGGGCGCGCGCCGTCGTGGTCGCGACTGACGACCAGCGAATCATGAAGGCCGTTAAGGGTTTCGGCGGCAGTGCCGTTATGACATCCTCAACCCATAATTCGGGGACTGATCGGATTGCGGAAGTAGTTCAGATGCCTGAATATCAGCACTATGAACGTATCGTTAATCTGCAGGGTGATGAACCGGAGGTGGATCCTGGCCTCTTGGATAGCCTGTTTCGAATTCTGGAAAATACAGACGTGCCGATGGCAACTGCCGCGGCTCCCTTTGATGACGCCGCCGAGGTTCAGAATCCCAACGTTGTAAAAGTCGTTGTGGACCAACGTCGCTTCGCTATGTATTTTTCGCGGAGTGTCATTCCGTATGATCGTGACGGCATCGCCCGTGATGCCTCGCGTTTAATGCTCGCAGGTCTTTATCGAAAACACCTCGGCGTCTATGCGTACCGGCGTGAATTTCTCCTGGAGCTCAGCCGCACGGAGCCGTGTGAACTGGAAAAGCTCGAAAAACTTGAACAGTTAAGGGCTCTTTACATGGGCGCCAAGATCATTGTCCATGACAGTCCCCAGTCGCATCATGGGATTGACACTCCCGAGGATTATGCCGCATTTCTAATTCGCCGGGGCATCGCATCAGCATAAATTCGGGCGTTGCCGTGGCGCGCTGCGAACGGTCTGTCAGCGCAGTCCCACAACCCAGAGTCGCCAGAGATGGTTATTCCGTTTAAATGCATTGATGCCGGAAGCGCTGATTCGTGTTCCCGTTACGTTCAGATACCGGAGATGGCTCAGGCTGGTCAATCGACGCAGTCCTGAATTGCTGACGGTCGTATGTTCAAGATGAAGATACATCAGATTCACCATCCGGTTTACGGAAGTGACGCCGGAATCGGTCACGCCGGTGCCCGCAATGTTTAATACAACAATATTGCTGGCGATCTGCGAAAGCAGGTGCAGATCATGATTGTTGAAGCCTGATTTGCCCGACGCATCGCAGGACAACCACGGCAGGCCGGCGCGAATAACGTGAATTCTCACACCGGTTGTCGTTTCAAGACTTCGAATCGTGTTTTTTATCCTGGCAATCGGGCGGGGCATAAAGCGCTGTATGATCTGTAATTCCTGCTGGGCCGCCGCATCGATCGACCGGTTTGCCTTCAGAGACGCCAGCGTGCCGGTCTCGCCAGCGCCGGTTTGTATCCACCATTTCAGAAGCGTAATCTGCGATTTCGCCAGTCCTGCATGACCGTGCGGAGGCATACGATGATGATTCCAGGCCGGCAGGGTGATACGTCGTATGAGAATACTGTGATCAGGATCACCGGGCAGACGCGTAGATTCGTAGCGAGCCGGAATT
>JAJZNY010000406.1 GCA_021852245.1 Planctomycetota bacterium
CTGATTGTACAATTCCACAATCACCGGCAATTGGGATTCAGTTACGATGGTGATATCAGCCTGGGCCATACCAAAGTCCACTTTCCGCGTCTATTTCCTGCCCCACATCAGGGCGCAGAATCTCCGCCGGAAAATCATATCCCAAGCTGACATCCGGTTCAAAAGATGTGCCGGACCGATATGGCAAATCGGCAGCAGCGCTTCCCGCGCACCGATAGCCCAATGGATACCGGGAAACAGGACGCATCACCACCCAAAGCCCTTCATGACGGCATATCCGCCACGGCCACAGCCCATGGCTGCAGCGTGATGTGTCCGCTCTTCGGATGCATGGCCGCCGGCTGACCGGAGCCGGTCTTACCGTCGACGACGTAAACCACGGTCGGTCGCCCCGGTAAGGCGACTTCCACCGACGCATCAGCCTTGTTGATCAGCAGCACCTTGCGCTTGCCGGTGGGGGTGACAAAACCACGGGCGAAGATATCCGATGCCGACTGTTTTTGGCCGCCGAGAACGGTTTTGCAGTATTTATCACCTCTTCCGCAGTTACGAACCAGCAACTCCAGCACACGGAAGCGGGCATTGGGAACCCCCGTATGCCAGTTCACCATGCTTACATCTGGAAATTGCGTCGGATAGCCGATGAGTTGGCTCTCGCCGACCACATTAACTCCCTGTGCTGCCAGATGGGCAAAGACATAGGCATACATCGCCCCGCTGAGATTCCAGTACAGGTGGGGCAGTTTCCCACCCATGAAAGTGCCGATTTCGTCGGTATCGATCATGGTTTTGGGGCTTAACTTATTCCGCAGTGCAACAATTTTATCCGATACGTTGATAAACCCGTTGGCCTTCGAGAAAGCCTGTTTCGCCCACAGTGCAGGATTATGACCGCCGATACCCGCATAGAAATGATACGAAATCATATTCAGCGGCGTGCCCGGGGCATGATGACGCGGATTGAGGAAATATTTGAACCACCCGATATTTGCCGGATTTTCTCCCTGCGCCAGTGCGAGGCCCACAAAGCGGGTTGTGGGGGAAACCTTGTGGATGGCGGCGGTGATGGCGTCATACCAGCGAGTATATTCCTGAACGTTCATATGATGCTCAAAGTTGACTTCATTGAGCACTTCCCACCAGGCGAAGTGGTAGTGATATCCCGAGTGATGCCAGCGGCCCAACTGATCTCGGAATCCTCCCCGCGTGTACCAGCTTACCAGTCTCGCATAATAATCCGCCAATGGCTTGAGCGAATGGCCCCGCAATTGCGTTCCCTGCTCGTAACCCCAGTAAACCTGATTCGGATTCTTCGGATAGGGAACCGGCTTGGGGGTTTTGAAGAGCCATTCCGGAATGGTGCTGAAATTCATGATCACCGAATGTCCTGCCGTCGCCCGCATGAAGGCGCGTACCATCGGATCAATGAGCGAAAAATTCCAATACGTGTGTCCATGAGAGGGTGGTTTAAGTTCCGCCACCGCCAGACGCGGGTAGGGGAGCCATGGGACGAAACGGACATAATTCGCCCCCAGATGCCGCACCGCAAGCAGGGCGCGGTGACTCACGGGCGATTCCGGCCGCAGCAGCGGGTTCACCACCACCTGCAGGGTCGGTACTGCCTGCGAAATCATGCTGACATGATTCCAATGAATGGCAACCGTGGCGTCGCTGCCGGGGGCGGCATAAAGCGATGCGGCGGATGCCCCGCCCGCAACCATTAACCCTGCAAGCCAAACCTTTACAAACTTTCGCATGCTAATTACCCCAATTCCACCAATGACAACCACGTCATCGCCTGTCCGCAGGCGGAACACCATAAATCGATGCCGACGAAGGGGTCAATCTAACACCGGCTCCCGACACCCGCAAGTTTCCCCCCTCCCCTGACTCATACTCAAGTTTCATGGCGCAGTATACCGCGGAGTTTGGGAGAGAGTTACGCCGTTGGCGTTGGGAACCATCGGCACAATGAATGTGCGGGCTCCCCCGCGCCGATCCCCGAGCCCACTTGGCTGCTGCTTTGACGCCACCGTCATTGGCGTGCATAATCACGGAGTATTGCGTTGCTTTGCATTGAAGTCTTTCAGGAGCATTGGCCATTAGTCAGCACGGGTTGCGGTGTAACGAACAGATCCGAATTCCCAAAGTTCGTCTCATTAATGAAGATAATACTCAGGCCGGGATCGTGGCGACCGTCGAGGCGCTCCGGCTTGCGCGGGAAGTGGGGTTGGACCTCGTTGAGGTTTCCCCTCAGGCCGATCCACCGGTCTGCCGCATCATGGATTACGGCAAGTGGAAATATAAACAGCGGAAAAAAGAGCAGAAGGCACACGCCGCACCTCATCAACAGTTGAAAGAACTTCGTATTCGCAGCGTGAAGATCGACCAGCATGATCAGGTGACGACCCTGAACAAAGCCAAGAAATTTCTTGAAGACGGCCACAAAGTGCAGTTCAATCTGATGTTTCGCGGGCGGGAGATGCACCACGTGGATCTCGGCCGTCAGATTCTGGATCGCTTTCGCCATGATCTCGAAACGCTTTCCAAGGTGGAGCGAGAACCGCGACTGGAAGGCAAACGCATGATTCTGATCCTCTCGCCCAAACGGGGTTGATTCTCCGACGGCATTGTCGGCAGGCCGGGCCGTGCTGCTTGGGAGGCGCATGTCCAGTATAAGCCATGAAAATACCGGCCCCGGATATCCATCCACTGATCCCCGGCACCCGGTTCTTCGATTGATTCTCTGGATTGCCTGCATTCTCGCTGCAACCGGGATTTCGCTGGCGATCGATCTGGCGGGAATATATCGATCCACCGAATCATTGCCGATCGCGACAGCACTTTTCTGTTGCAGTTTCGGTGCGATATTTACACTCGCCTGGCTGCTGCATTCCACGCCGCCGAATGCGATCAAACTGCCTCCATGGGTCAGTCAGGTGCTCATTACAGCCCTCGCTCTGGTGATCTGGTTGTTGCGCTGGCACGCGGGTTACGCGCTGTCCCCGGCTCATGGCGCGGGAAAGCAGTGGCCATGGTTTTTTTCTTGCGTCCTTGAGATCGCCTCGGTGATGCTTGCCCTGCGAATCCTGCATCTCGTCGGCGAAAGTCCCTGGTGGGCCTTTTTGCCTCTGCCGGTTGTTCTTTACGATGCCCTATCTTTTTTTCCACCAAGCCAGTGGGTATGGTCAGCGCTGGCGCTGGATTTGCTTCTCCTGGCAATCATCTTTCTGCTCGGGCATCGAAAAGTTTCTGCGGCGGTGTGCCTTTCCACCGTGGCGGGGTTATTTCCACCCGCCGTGCTTCTTCTACCGCTGATCGCCGCGCCCGTGCCTCCCATCCCCTATCCGCGACGCCGCCGGGTGTGGGTATCGGCTACTGCCGCCCTGGCACCGATGCTGATCCTGTGGATTGTGGCCGTGGTGCACCCGATTGGAACTCTGCACCCCTGGGCATGGGCTGCGGAGATCGAACCGAAGGCACTTATCCGGCTTGGATGGCCGATAATGGGCATTTATCCGCTGGTCGCCGCCGGAATCTGGCTCTTGGTGCTGCGGGCGGTGATGAAATCCGCCCCGCAGCCGCTGCTGATTGCCCGCAGTATCATTATTTTTTTCATACTGACTGCGATGATGAATCCGTTTTCCAATCCATGGAGTGTTCTGCTGGTACTGGGACTCTCGGCTGCGGCATGGGTCTCAAGTGCGTGGATATTGATTCTGTTATTTCTTCCGGCCCTTGCGATCGGCAATGCATCGGTCCCGACTCACAGCATCATCTGGCGGGTGTCAATCAATATCCCGTATTTTGCGGTGGTCTTTGCGCTGGTGACTCGAGATGTTATATGGCTGTCAGCGACGAAGCGTTCGGAGCCTGCCGCCTGATTTTGGCGGAGAAGTGATATTCAGGCAACCGCATCGGCGGCCCATTTTCGCGACCAATTTTCAAATTCAAGGACATCCAGCGCCCGGCTGTAGCGGAACCCCTGCAGGGCGTCGCATCCGATGCCGCGCAGATAGTCTTCCTGTTCCATAACCTCGATTCCCTCTGCGGTAACTTCCAGTTCAAGGCGATGCGCCATATTTACCAAGGCGTTGAGGAGCTTAGTTGCGGAAACCTGCGGAATGTCCCGGACAAATGACCGATCGACCTTCAGACGGTGGGCGCTGATGCGGCGGAGATACCCCAGCGATGCATACCCGGTACCGAAGTCGTCGATGGCGACAGAGATTCCCATTCCGCCGAGATGTTCGATTATCTTTGCCGCCTCTTCATGCATGAGGACGCTTTCGGTGAGTTCGAGCTCAAGCAGATCATGCGGAAGTCCGCTGGAGTTCAGGGCATGGCGGAGTTCCGTTATGAAGGTGGAATCGCGGCACTGCTGGGCAGAAATATTAACGCTCATACGAAGTTCAAGGCCGTTCTGCCGCCACATCTCCGCCTGTGTGCAGGCCTGCTGCAGGATCCACGCACCGAGTGGCCGGATGAAGCCAGTTCGTTCCGCCAGCAGCAGAAATGCCGCGGGGGGAAGCATTCCCAATTCCGGATGCTGCCAGCGCACCAGCGCCTCGGCACCGGTCAGGCGCATGGATTTGGCATCAATAATCGGTTGGTAGTGGATGCAGAATTCACCGTCTGTCAGGGCGCGATGGAAATCATTGCGCAACTGCGTCTGGGTGGACATCTGCGTTTCGGTCCGGGCTTTGTAAAAGGCGACGCGATGCCGCCCCTGGGCCTTAGCTCTCACAGCCGCGTCAATCGCCGCATCGAGAAGCTGGTGCGGAGTTTTTCCGTCTTCGGGAAAGATGGATATCCCGACACTGATACCCACCGAGACGGTCACATCATCGAGAACCACCGGTAGACTCATCG
Organism: Planctomycetota bacterium; assembly: GCA_021852245.1. The sequence goes on from JAJZNY010000406.1 coordinate 4,873, forward strand.
TGTCGATCATCCGATGCCCCATTTCCGCCATATCCGCTTCCTGAGCGACGTTGGTCATCACGACGGCAAATCGATCGCGGCCCAGATGCACGACCAGATCATCCGACCGGGCGGTGGTGCGAAAGCGCAGGGCCGCCTCACGCAGAACCGCATCGGCCGCCGCATCGCCATGGGTCCGCGCGATATTTTCAAAGCCGTCAAGATCCAGCAGCAGCAGCGTGACCTTGCCCCCTTCCCGGCGAGCCCAGTTGAGGTGGTAAACCAGCCAGTCCATCAACAATTCATGATTGGGCAGGCCAGTGATCGGCATCTGGTAGCGGCGGGAACTGATGCTGCGTGTGAGTCTCCGTTTCCACCTGAGTTTTGCGCGGATATTCAACCAGGCGATGACCAGCAACACCAGCAGGGTACCGGCGAAAATAATACTCAGTGTTTCCGTTGACTTAAGCCGCCCGCGGGCGACGGCGATCTCGCTTTTAAGTTTGCCCCGATAGTGCGTACGAATTCCTAAAAGCAGCCGCCGCAGAGCGTCCATGTCTTTTTTGCCCTGGTTGTCATCTACAACATAAGCTGCGGCCTTGAATCCTCGACCGTCGCGGAGTTTGATCGTCTTTCGCAGTTCCCGAAGTTTCGCCCCCGTCGTCCGTAGGATGTGATGAATCAGCGACCGATTCACCGGATTATGGGGAAGGAGCTGCCGAAGCCTGCGGATGTCCTGATAGACATTCCCAATCCCGGCCGCATAGGGTTCCAGATAACTTGAATCTCCGGTGATCAGGTACCCGCGCTGTCCCGTTTCAGCATTCTGCAGATCGGAGAGTATCCGCATGGTTGCTCGGACCACGGCGTCGTCGCGCGTGAGGCGCTCCTGAGCGGCGAGTGCGGACGAATCCTTGTGGATGGCTAGAATCCCCAACCCGACGATGACGCAGGCCAATATGCCGATGAGTGCGAGTATCCGTGCCTCAAGCGACGGATGAAAGGATCTTAATATAGGCATTTCCGGCTCCTTCCAGCATGGTCAACATGCGACAGTCAGGAAGCCCCCATTCCGCTCATATATTATTCGCATCTGTGTATGAAATGCAAGTGGAAATTTTACCTGATTCCCCTTATCGGGCGTCGGTCTTCGAAATCGTATCGTTTTTCATATTACCGGGCTTTCCAATATCTCATGGGGCCTGCTACGAAATATTTATACCTTTGTCCTGATGAAAGTTGGCGATCCGGCCGCTCTCCGGTCAACTGGAACATACTGGCACCCGGCAATGATTTGGTCATGGAGATTTCATACCACCCGTACCGGTACGCCTTGAGCCTGAAGATACCGCTTCAAATCTGGGATCAGGCAGGTTCTGAAATGAAATATCGATGCTGCCAGTGCCGCATCCGCTTTTCCTACCGTTAATACACGCAGCAGATCTTCCGGCTTGCCCGCGCCGCCACTGGCCACCACCGGTATCCGCACCGCTTCGCTCACCGCGGCGGTCATTTCCAAATCGTACCCTTCCAACGTCCCGTCCGCGTTCATCACATTGAGCACAATCTCCCCGGCTCCGCGTTCCTCAGCTTCCTTAACCCACGGCAGGACATCCCGACCGGTGCCCACACGCCCCCCGTTGATAAACACTTCCCACTTTTCCGTCCCGTCCGACTGTTTCACCCGATTGGCGTCTACGCCCAGTACGGTAGCGCATCGGCCGAATTTGCGGGATATTTCTGAAATAAGTTCCGGTCGGCGAACGGCGCTGGAATTAATGCTCACCTTTTCCGCACCCGCCTGGATCAGCGCCGTCGCGTCGGACAACTCCCGTATGCCTCCACCGACGGTAATCGGCATGAACACCGTTTCCGCCACCCGGCGCACCACATCCGCCATGATCTTCCGCCCCTCGTGGCTTGCGGTAATATCATAAAAAACGAGTTCATCGGCACCGGATTGGTCGTAAAATTTCGCCTGTTCCACCGGGTCGCCGGCATCGACATGATCGAAAAAACGCACACCTTTGACGACCCGGCCCCCGTCAACATCCAGACACGGTATGATTCGCTTCGCTAACATAGGCATATGGTAGACGCTGTGCGGCCGTTTCGCGAGTGTCGGCTCATACGAAAGGCTGGATCAACCGCATGATACGACGAGCCATGGTTTCAGATGTCCCGAGAATCGCCGATCTGATTGCAAGCTTTGCCAGTTCGGGCCAGATGCTTTTTCGCTCCCACGCCGAGCTGTATGAAACCATACGTGATTTTTTTGTATTCGTGCAGGATTCAACCGACCGGGTGATTGGTGTCTGTGCACTTGAGATCGTCTGGGCGGATCTGGCGGAAATTAAGAGTCTTGCGGTGGAGTCGGCATTTGCCGGTCAGGGGATCGGGCGGGAACTGGTGCGTTTTGCCATCGATGATGCGCTGGCGATGAAAATTCAAAAGGTGTTTGTTCTCACGTATAAGCAGCGATTTTTCGAGCATCTCGGTTTTACGGTGGTGGATAAATCGCAACTTCCGCACAAGGTCTGGGGTGATTGCCTGAAATGCCCAAAAAATCGGGCGTGCGACGAGATTGCGATGGTTCGCGAACTTCTGCCGGAACCTGCCATCCGCGAGCCAAACCCGGATTCCCTCTCTACGCACCATTACGATGTGCCCACGCCGCTGGTGAAACTCAACATCACGGGGCGCCCATCGAGAAGCTGAAATCTGGCCGGGACGATTCGGACGATAACCGTTTGGATCGGCGCCGGTTATTTATCGCGGCGGGCCAGGGCATGTACCACTGCGGAGAGGGGCTCCGCCGCCGGGCCAAGTTGAGCGAGTGCTTCCTCCGCAAGCTTCTGCTGGCGATCAAGTTCCGCCTGCGTCTGCTCCACGCCCAGCAGAACCGGATAGGTCAGTTTGCCGATATGGGCGTCTTTGCCCGTCTTCTTGCCGAGGTGTGCATCGGAACTCGTCACATCCAGCAGATCATCCACAATCTGAAATACCAGTCCGACCGCCTGCCCCAATTCATCGAGCATTTGCAGATGACGTGCGTCGGTACCGGCGGAAATTCCCCCCATGCGGCATGCCGCCCGGATCAACGCGCCGGTTTTAAGGCGGTGAATTCGCTGCAGACTCTGCAGATCGGCCGCCTGCGAATCAACGTGCTTAAGCTGCGGATAACAGGTGTCGAGAATCTGCCCGCCGATCATCCCGGCCGGACCCGTCGCCCGCGCAAGTTCAAGTGACAGTTTGACCGCCTGCCCCGGATTGGGAACATGTTCCGCCAGCAGTTCAAACGCCAGTGTGCTCATGGCATCACCGGCGAGAATTGCCACCGCATCTCCATACACCTTGTGATTGGTCGGTCGGCCGCGTCGCAGATCGTCATTGTCCATGGCG
>JAJZNY010000359.1 GCA_021852245.1 Planctomycetota bacterium
TTCCCTATTTCATTGAAAAATCAGCGCCCGTCACCGGAGCCCGGGGCCTGATGGATTACGTCTGTACCTTTGAAGGCACAAGCAACGGAACCGATGATTTCATTCTCGGCGTCAAGGCCCCCGCAACGTCCCTGTGCCCGTGCAGCAAGGAAATCTCACGCTACGGGGCACATAATCAGCGGTGTGAAATCACCGCCCGGGTGCGATTTGACGGCGAATTGTGGATTGAGGAACTGGTCGGCATGATGGAAGCGGCCGCCAGCGCCCCGGTCTACGCGGTGCTCAAACGCCCCGACGAAAAATTCGTCACCGAACAGGCTTTCGATAATCCTAAATTCGTTGAAGATATTATCCGCGATCTGGCTCTCCGTATGGAATCGGAATCACGGATCACGTGGTACGAAATTCAAAGTGAAAATTTTGAATCGATCCACAACCATAATGCCTACGCCCTGATTTCACGGACGAAAACCGATCATTGAGGATCGCAGAGGCCAGCCCGTTGGGCTTCAGGACCGGAGTCAGTAGAGTTCAAGGAACCTCCGGCACCGTGAAGGTGTCGGCTGACTTGCGCTGACCCGTACGAAGAACACCCCCCGATGCGATCATGGCAAACATCCGGGCCAATTTCAGCCAGGGGATATCCTCAACCGGTGTTCATTTCGGCGAGAAAATTATTAACCACAAACAGTGGTAGCGGACCGTTGACCGTTCACCGACCCGGCGGGTAGTATCAGCCCGTGCACTGCCTAAGGCTTTGGAGAATCCATCATGTTGAATCGAAAGGCTTTCCCGATACCGCAGTTTGCTTGGGCGGGCGTGATGCTCCTTGCGGCGGGGGTGATTTTCATGCAGCCGACAACTGCATCGGCGTCGCAATTCAACCTTTTCGTGGTCTTTGGTGACAGCCTGACAGATGTCGGCAATCTGGCCCACGCCGACGGTGGACTGCTGCCCGGAGCCATCACCAACTACACAACCGGAATGTTTACCGACGGCCCAACAACCTCTCCATCGACCAATATCATCGGCAACTACGCGTATCAGCTCAATAACGCACTCGGCTTTTCAATGCTCGCCCCCAGTTCCACCGGCGGCACCGATTACTCCTACGGAGGCGCGACAACAGGCGGACCGCAGAGCCTTGAGGGCGTTAATATTCCGGGCATGCAGGCGCAGGTGAATTCATTTATCAATTCCAATCCCACCAATCCGGCCAATAATCTGTATCTGCTCTGGGGCGGCGCCAATGATATTTTGGATGCCGCCGAAGCGACCGGAGCCACCGCATCAAGCATTGATGTTGCCGCCACGACGGCTGCAACCAATGTCTACGGCGAAATATCGATGCTGTATCAAAATGGTGCCCGCGATTTTATCTGGTTGAATCTGCCGAATCTGGAGCTGACGCCAGAGGGGGCCGGGCTTTCGACTGCGGCCGATCTGCCAACCGCCGTGAGTGATTTCAATTCGTCATTCAATTATGACGTGAGCACGATTGAGGCGGGCACTTTTCCCGGTATGAAGCTGGATGCCGTGGATGTCAGTTCCCTCTTCAATCAACTCGTCGCCGATCCGGCCGCCTATGGATTTACCAATGTGACATCATCCGCGCAAGGGCAGACGGGCGTGAACCCAAATGATTATCTTTTCTGGGATGGACTGCACCCGACCACGGCGGCGGATCAATTTCTGGTTTCGCAGACGCTTTCAGGCATCCAAACCACTTTCAGCATCCCGACGCCGGAACCGGCCGGATTGTGGCTTCTGGCGTCAGGTGTCGCAGCCATTCCATTCGTGCGACGAAGACGCCAAATATAATACCGCATGCCGTTATGGCCACCGTCAGCGATTCGAGAAGTGCCGTTGCACCGCCCGATCAATCGCCGCTTGAAGCGGCGTGGGGCGCAGGCGCCGGACAACATCCCCAAGCCAGGTGAAATCAGGCGCGGCAGGTAGCGGCGGCAGGATCGCCTCCATCGCCTCGCGGGCCGGTGAACTGATTCCCTTGCTGATGGCCAGCATGAGTGCCTCGGGATTGGCCGGGACGCCGACGAGCGAAAATTCCAGCAGTTCCCAAGACCGATGTACACGCAGGGCCTCGGCCCAGTCGGGATGTTCACGCAGTTCGGCGGCGGTGGGCGGCGAGGATTCCAGCGGGCGAAAGCCGATACTGTAAGTACGCAGCACGCCATCCTGCGCCAGGGCAAAGATATCGCGGGCAAACGGGGTTTTGTCGGTGCAGCGGAATTTGGCCAGAATCCGCCCGTTGTGCGGCTTGATCCACTGCGTCACGCCGATGGGGCGTGTGGTGTCATGATTATAAAATACCGTCATCCCGGCATGATTTTTGCGGAGCATGCCGGTCGGCAGCACCACTTCATTCTGCCGATCCACCGCCGTGGTGCTGATGCAGGCGATGATCTCCCGTTTGCCCGGTGCTGTTTCCAGCATCCGTGCTTCGCATGTTTTCATTTGCATCTGAAATCTCCTTGTCATCCTGTCGAGGCTTGCGCGATTTGCCGTGGGATACCAATCCGCGGGCGCTGTGCTGATCGATCTTCAGCAGGCGCGAAACGGCATTGATCGCCACCGCCTGTTCCATTTCGCCGACTGCCACTGCCCGATTGATCTGCAGCAGCAGGGCCAATTCCTGCTCGGTACCCATATCTTGTGCGGTGGGAGTGGTGGGTGCAGGCTCAGTGATGGCGGCAGGCGCTTCAGCCACCGATGCCGGCACCTGCCGGTCATACCCTGCAAGGCGGCGAATTTCCTCCCGGCTCAGCGCCCCGGCGCTGATGGCCACCTGCGCCTTCTGCAGTTCAAACGCCGCGTCGGCGGGAACCGGATTATCTGCCGCCAGAAACAGATTCGGCCCAAAGCGCGGCACCAGCAGTTCATTGAGTTTCTGTTCCAGAATTAATACACGCGGCAGAATGGTCTGGCGGGCGTAAAGCGTTTCGCTGGCCTGCATATTGGCGTAGGTGGCATCTTTTGAAAGCAGGGCTTCAGGCACACCGAAGGCAAGTGCCAGACGCCGCAGCGTTTCGCGGCTGATCTCCATCGGGCCCAGATCGGTGGGCGGATAGCGGGCCGGCACAAAAGTGCCCGCCTGTTCCGCCACCAATACCCGGCCGTTGCCACTGCGTGAGAATTTTTCATTCCAAAGCATCTCCGCCCGTTCCGCCTCTTTGCGGGTGATCTGGTCGCGCGGGATAAAGGTGCCGTCAATCCGGGCCCGGTTATCCATGAGGGAATTTTCATACAGGGCATATTTGGCGGCGAGTTCCGCCTGCATGAAGGCCGACCGCAGCGGGGCATGGCGACCGCCGTACGGGTCTTCCACGGCGGGGAATCGAAAGTCGAGCACATCGCCTTTTGCCAGCGAAATCCAGTTGCCCGTCAGCGCCGGGAAATATTTGTAACCCACCACCGCCAAATCATTATCACGCAGCGGCATGACGCGCTGAGTGGGGAGAATTTTGATCTGCCCCGGTCGCCCGGCCCAATCGTCCTCCAGCAGCCAATACGCACCGCCGAACACCTCCATGTAGACGCCCGTCATGTAGCGAAGCTGGTAGCCGTTAAGCCCGTCATTATCACGATTAAGCAGATTCAGCAGAGGATGATCCGTTATTTCAATGATGCGGCCGGATTGCCGCACGCGATGTCCCCATGCGGGGTGATGCTTGAGGCGGGCGATGGTGCTGTCATCCACCGAACGGCCGCCGGATGGGGAATCGTCCACGGCATAGAGCCGAAACGGGACGCGGGCGACGGCGGCGGCATTCCAGTTGACGCAGGTGTAGACGATATCGTTGGTGAGGAATTCCAGCATGAGCTGGGCATCGGACGGGATCGGTCTGCCGGCGGTGTTGGTAAGCAGGGGACTGCCGATGCCGACCCAGAAATCGCCGAGCGATTTGTCAATCTGTTCCATCGCCGCGCTGTATCCGGTGGACGAGGCGATAAATTGAATGCCTGCCGTAAGCGGTGGGACTGCCAAGCGTTTTGATTATAAGACGCATTGTTGAATTCAATCATTTCACTTCTTTCATTTATTTCATTTATTTCATTTATTGCGTTTGTGCCTAAAGCCGATATAATGTAAATCGGTATCAAGGAGAATGGTATGGCAGGAGTTGTTGAAGACGCGGTGGCCCCCACCGATGAAGAGGCGCGGATTGCCAAGGAGTCCAGCCGCAGGCTCGCCTCGTTGGTGCCAAAGACCGCGCCAACCGTACGCGTCCAATTTATCCCGGCCGATGCCGGGGACGCCAAGATCGTGGAACTGCCTACATCGGCGCTCCAGCTTCTGCTGCGGATTCTTACCGAGATGAGCCGCGGCAACGCCGTCACGCTGATGCCGATCCATGCGCAGCTGACCACACAGCAGGCCGCAGAACTGCTGGGAGTGTCGCGGCCGTTTATCATCAAAGAACTCAAGCAGGGAAGGATCCGGTACCAGATGGTCGGAACCCACCGGCGTATTGCTTACCGCGATTTAATGGATTACCGCGACCACTGTCGCCGGGCCCACAGTGAGGCAATGGACGAATTGGTGCAGCAGGCACAGGACTTGAATCTGGGCTATTGATCGGTGGAGAGTTTTACCGCGATCTTCGATGCCTGCGTGCTTTACCGGGCGCCAGGTAGTCGCCCGCAGCGTGCCAGTGACGGGATTCGCATTTGCGGGAAGTCAGCGGGAAAGCCGCCGAGCCGCCGCAGGCCTGGCCTGTTTCCCACCCGCAGCCGATGCGGATTCCAGCGCCCCGAGATTTATTCCACCGTGACGCTCTTGGCCAGATTGCGCGGCTTATCCACATTGCACCCGCGGCTCACCGCCGCATGATAGGCCAGAAGCTGCAGCGGCACGACGGTCAGCAGCGGCTGAAGCGGTTCAATGGTGTCGGGCACGGTAAAGACATGATCCGCCACCTTGTGGATATGCTCATCCCCTTCACTGGCCACGGCGATGATCTTGCCGTGGCGGGCCCGGACTTCGTGGATATTTCCAATAAGTTTTTCATATTGGCTGCCGCGGGTGGCGATGAACACGGCGGGCATTCCCGGATTGATCAGGGCGATGGGGCCATGCTTCATTTCCGCCGCCGGCAGGCCTTCGGCGTGGATGTAGCTGATTTCCTTGAGTTTCAGGGCGCCTTCCAGCGCGACGGGAAAATTAAACCCGCGTCCGAGGAAAAGCCAGTTGTCGCGCCGGGCATGTTCCTGGGCCACCTGACGGATCAGGTCGCTCTGCTGGAGTACCTGACGGATCTGATCCGGTATCCGCTCCAGTGCATCAATAAATTCCTGCAGCACCGTCTGCGACATGTATTTCCGCCGCGCGATGCTCAGCGCCAGCAGAATTTCCACCACGATCTGCCCCGTGAACGCTTTGGTGCTTGCGACGCCGATCTCCGGCCCCACGTGCAGATAAATTCCCGCATCGGTTTCCCGGGCGATGGTGGAGCCGACGACATTCACAATCCCCAGGCTCAGGGCCCCGCGATCCTTGGCTTCCCGCAGGGCGGCGAGCGTGTCGGCCGTCTCTCCTGACTGACTGATCGCCAGCACCAGTGTCCCATCTTCGATGATCGGATTGCGATAGCGGAATTCGCTGGCGTATTCCACCTCGGTGGGGATTTTAGCGAGTTCCTCAAAGAGGAATTCCCCCACCAGCCCGGCATGCCACGCCGTCCCGCAGCCGGTGATGATCAGCCGCCGAGTGCGAACAATATCGCGGCTGTAATGATTGATCCCGCCAAGCACCACACGCCCCTCCTGGCGGTCAAGCCGGCCGCGCATGCAGTCTTCAATCGCCTGCGGCTGTTCAAATATTTCCTTGAGCATGAAATGATCGTACCCACCGAGTTCGATCTGCTGGAGAGAAAATTCCACCTCGCTCACTTTTTTGGTCACCGGCGTGTCGTCGGTGGTGGTGGTGCGGAATTGATCCGGGGTGATCACCGCCATTTCGTTGTCGTTGAGATAGACGACCTGTGTGGTATGTTCCACAATCGCGGCCGCGTCCGAGGCGACCACGTATTCGTCATCCCCCACGCCGATGATCAGGGGCGATCCGCGACGTGCCACCACAAGCGTTTCAGGTTCCTCAGCCGACATGACCGCCAGGCCGTAGGTGCCGCGCACTTCGCGCAGGGCCGTCTGTACCGCCTTGACGAGATTGTTTTCATAAAAATGCCCGATGAGCACGGCAAGCACTTCGGTATCGGTTTCGCTGCTGAAAACATAGCCGCGCTCGGAAAGGAACGTTTTAATGGTGGAATAATTTTCGATGATGCCGTTATGAACAATGGCGATGCGCCGCTTGTTATCCAGATGCGGATGGGCGTTGCATTCGGTCGGGGGTCCGTGCGTGGCCCAGCGGGTGTGGGCCATGCCGATATGACTCGGGGGCACTTTCTGCTCGTCGAGCGCAGACTCCAACACGCTGATACGGCCGGCGGCCCGGGCCACAAAAAGCTTCCCATCCTCGATGAGGCACAATCCGGCGGAATCGTATCCGCGGTATTCAAGCCGCTTGAGCCCCTCGATCAGAAGTGCCCGCGCGTCTTTCTTTCCAACATAGGCCACGATTCCACACATGTCGATATCCTTTATGTTCCGCCGGTCACCCGACCGACACTGCAACCTCTTCTATCGGACGATGATCACCCCATACTTCATTTGGGATCGTCATCCGGTTTGACACCCGCGAGCGTGTCGTCGGGCCTGGCATCGCCGGTCGTGCCCGCTCCGTCCACTGCACCTCTCGCCGCCCGCCTGCGATGAATGATGAAAATGACGCCGCCGACGATCAGCGCGATGGCGGCCGCCCCGTAGAGCCAATGCTTAAACTCAGCCACTTTCGCCAGAAATTGATTCAGGTGGTGGGCCTGCCAATGCCCCAACCAGATCAGGGTCGGCACGCTGATGAGCCCGGCCAACCCATCGATGATGACGAATCTCACGTAGGACATTCCTGCAATTCCGCAAAACGCAAAAACGCCCGCCCGAACGCCCGGCATGAAACGCCCGATAAAAAGCGTGACATCCCCATATTTTGCGAAATGCTGTTCGATCCAGATTCGTCGCTTGGAGTGGAGCACTTTCCGCACGTGGCGGGCGATGATGTTGTTGGAATCAATTCCGTAGCGACCGATGAAATACAGGATGCTGTCACCGATGAGCATCGCCAGCAGGCCCACCACGCACATCACCCAGATATTCGGAGCCAGGTGGGCACGCGGTCCGTTGAATGGGCCCCAGTGCGAATTGCACAGATAGCCCGAAAGAATCAGCGGCATATCTTCCGGAATCGGTACCCCGCAACCCGCAATGATCAACAACCCCGCCAATGCAAAGTAGGTGAACTTTGATAACAGATTGAGCAGCAATGGCACCATGGGTGATTTCGCGGCCTCCAAACTACCTATACTACCCGCTGAAACCCCACTGAGTCCAGAAGACCTCCGTTCGGCGGAGTCTGCGCAGGGCAAATTTTTCGCCCAATCAATCAGGCCTTGCCATCGGCAGATTCCAATATGGCCGCCACGACTGGCGCTGCCGGATGGCGTCCAGTGCCACGCGGTGCCCCCCGGTTCCCCGCTCCGCGGAGCATCGGCATGAGAGTCGCTTCCGTTTCATACGGATGCATGATCAAATTCGCTTTTTCTCACGCGAAGCACACGAAGATTTCGGCATTGGACTTAACCACCCTATCGCACCGGCCCTGAGCGCCTTGCGGCCGCGATTTGATGTTATTTTCGCCGCAGGGGACGCAGGGGAACGCGGAGGAAAATGGGGGGGCGGGCATCTCGCGCGCCGTTTGATTCCGTCCGCCCCGCGCGTTATTCTTTCCAGAGTAACTGAAATGTTGGGGCTCGCATGGTCGCCATCGACGAAAACTTGGCAGCCGCTGGTAAACGGAAGGCACTCGCCTTGACCTACGATTCCGCCGGTCGGCAGATCAGCGATACCGTCACCACGCTGGGTGCTAATGTGGACGGCTCCGTCCGCCGCATCGATACCTCCTACAACGCCCAGGGGCTTGTATATCAGCTCACCAGCTATGCCGATACCGCAGGCACCCAGATCGTCAATCAGGTCGAAAATATCTACAACGGCCTCGGCCAGCTCGCCTTCCAGTACGAAGCCCTCACCGGTGCCGTTGACCTCGCCACCACACCCGTCGTCCAGTACACCTACACCACCCTCGGCA
>JAJZNY010000248.1 GCA_021852245.1 Planctomycetota bacterium
AAGATATCCCGCTGACTTTCTACTCCTTCCACACGCCGGAAGTGATGGTACACGGTCACATGTTGTCGGTATCGGAATCCAATCGGATATCGCACCTCTTCCATGTGATGATTCCGGTGAAATATGCGACGCAGAAGGTATTGCAGCATCATAAGGTGGTTCGCATGGCGAACACACTGATTCTCAACTCCGGGGAGTAAATGATGCTGGGCATCGGCACCAGCGTCGATCTCATGCTAAAATACCACCGATGGCTGAAGCGGTGCGAACGGATGGAATTTGCCTTCGTGTGATGGATTTCTCTGAATCCAGCCAGATCGTCACCCTGTTGGCGGATAGGCACGGTCTGGTAGGCCTTATTGCCAAGGGTATTCGCAAAATTCCAAAAAAAACCAGTTCACCCCTGATGGCCCCCCTCGATGTTTTGACCGCAGGCCAGGTCGTCTTTATCCCCGCCCGTCAGGCCGGGCAGTTGGGCGTTCTCACGGCATGGGACGTTACGGATCATCGCCCGAATCTCCGCCGCCATTATCAGAAAATCCTTATATCGCAGGTTCTGGCCGAAGTAACATTGGCGACGGGGCCCTCAGATGACGCGGCAGGTGACGTATTGCACCAACTGGATCGCACCATCACCGATCTGGCCGCCCATGATTCGCTTCGCTCGGTTGTCGCTTATCTGAAATATGCGGCCGCCACCGCCGGCTACGCACCTGACCTGTCCCTCTGCACCCGGTGTAAAGCACCGCTTACTTCGCATGCCGCCCAGAAACGCTTCACCGTAGGCCTCTTCTGCGATGACTGCTGCGGTTCTGATGTCATCATCCGCGTCGATCGCCGCATCCTCGTGGCGCTCGACCGACTGCCGACTCCGTGTGAGCTGCCGAACCCGAAATTACAGTCGCCATCCGATCCGGCGGCACTGGTTCAGGCGGCGCACCTGCTGTTAATTCATCTGCGAGCAGTGCTGGAAGATCGATTAAGGCTTGTGGAACCTTTTCTACACCTTTTTCAGCCCGCTGTGCCCGCAAATCGACCTGTCCTCAATTCAGCCTATCAGGAAGTCACGTTGCCGTGAGTGAAAATCCAACTGAAAAATTGAATCATCCTCCTGCCGGGCGCGGCCAGGGTAATCTTCTGCCCGGTGTCATCGCCCTGCTCCTATACGTCGCCGCAGGCTTGAAACTCGCCCAATATCTCCAGGACGGTTTCCTCCGTTATCCCCAATTGCACCTGCTGGAAATCCTGTTTGAAATCGTTCTCGCATCGGCCCTTATTTCCGGGTTCGCCCGGTCGTTGGTTATCAAATTCACAGCCGTTGTCTTCTGCGGCTTTTTGACCGTCACGTTGTATCGGGCATTGGGCGGTCGCCACTCGTGCGGATGTTTCGGTGCAGTGAAGGTGAATCCCTGGATCACTTCCCTGCTTGATCTGTCCATTATTATTTTGATTCTCCGCTATCTGCGCTCCCGGCAAATCCCCGGCCGCCTGCTCGACCGGGTGGGCTTATTTACCGTCACTCTCACCGTCGCCATGCTGGCCACGGCGTGGATGGTCTATTATTTCCGTCCTGCTCATCTGACGCCGGATGGAAAATTGCTCGGCGGTCACGGCCCCATCACCTGCAATCCACCTTCCTGGTACGGCAAAAGACTGCCGCTGATGCAATTCATACAATCGGCCGCACCGCTTCAGACCGGCACCTGGCTGGTTGTGCTTTATTATCACCAATGCCCCGATTGTCAGGCGGAAATCAGGCTCATTGAAAAGCATCTGATTCATCGCGTTAAATCGAAGCAGAAACTGCCCCATGTTGCCCTGCTGCAGATACCGCCGTTCGGTAATCTGCCCGCGGATATTCACACTCGCTACATGCACCTGCTGCGTATGAAATCAACGCGTCATTGGATACCACCATTTCTGCCTGTACTTATCGGAATTCATAATGGCGTGGTGAATCGAGTCGGCACGCGCGTGCCCGGCCAGTGGTTCGGATTCTCAATACCGCACAGTTCCGGGCGGTCAGGAAGTCCGCACGCGCACCGGCAGTAGCTCCGCTGAATCCCCGATCGATTCCCGAAACCGTTCCACCGCTGATTCCGCCTCGTCCGCCCGGTCGTGAAGCGTAAATAGTGTGGATCCGCTGCCGCTCATGTGTACTTTTTGTCCCATCGCCGCGGTGGCCGCCTCGTGCAACTCCTTCAACCACGGCGCAACAGCAAACGCCGGTGCCTGAAGATCATTAAAAATAAATTCATCGATGACACGGGCGGAGGCGTTGACGATGTTCTCATAGTCGAGAATTCGGTCACTCGCCGTCGGTCTCTGATCAAACTCCCGGTAAACAGCCGCCGTAGATGTTCCCCGTGGTGGAACAATCAATACCGCAAACAGGGGGGCCATGCGTCGAAGGGGGGTCATCCGTTCTCCCCGCCCGCGACACCGCGCGGAGACGCCATGGATAAAAAACGGAACATCGCTGCCGATCTTCAAAGCCGCCGCAGCCATCTGATCCGCCGATAGATTCATCTTCCAGAGCGACTTAACCGCCAGTATCGTCCCCGCTGCGTCGGAACTGCCACCTCCAAGTCCCCCTCCCGTCGGTATCAGCTTGTCGATATGTATCCGCACATTGGCGTTCCGCCCGGCAATATCCGCCATGGCGATGGCGGCCCGACCGGCCAGATTGTCCTCAAATCGAGTCGAAATCCCGGCCGCCAATCCCGTCAATGTCAACTCCGGCTGGGCCGAATCTTCAATGGTCAAGGTGTCGGAAAGTGAAAGTGGAACGAACCATGAATCAATATCGTGGTATCCATCATCCCGCCGGGGGAATACCTTCAGCCCCAGATTCAGTTTTGCCGGACACAATATGCTCTCGCGCTCTGCCGATTCCTCTGTGATTCGTTGTTCGCGCGAATTTGTTGATTTCATGGTTTCCTGCATATGCTCCATCCGGCCAACTCCAAATGAGCGGCCCGCAAAGTGCGTCAGCTCAGCCTTCGACGAGCCAGACTTCTTGCCGGAAGATGTTATCCGTAGAAGCCTTGAAATTCACGTGCGCCGCCCCAAATCGCGGCCGAACGCGACAATAACAAATGCGAGCCGGTGGATTTATCCGCCGGTGGCCGTGGCGGCGAAGAAAGTTCCAACCGCAGGGGACGTCGGGGAACGCATAGGGCGGGCGGCGTAATGTCAGATAGCCGCCGGCTTGCCGGCGGTAGCGCCGCGAAGGCTTTCAGATTTAATGACAAGCTTGCCGGCCCACCGGAACCCACCCATTGCCAAAATGGCAGTCGCCGGTGTGTCCACAAAAGTGGCGTTATTTGCAAAATAATGCGGGTTTTAAAGCCGTGGACAAACATGGACACGGATTTCCCTATGACGCTATATGAGGCCAATTCATGCGCTCATACGGAAACCTGTGTCCACCTGCGTCCAGTGTGTCCAAATTCTACCCCTATTCGCGGCGGAATCCGGCTTACGCTCAGCGCCGTTCCACCTTTGTACGCCACCGTCAGCGGCGGATGTTCATGTTGCGCTAAGAATTGGCGTAGTTGGGAAATTTTCAACTTTTCGCTTGTGTGTTTATTTACGCCGTGGGTATACTCCCATAATAGTGACGGTTCAGCATGTTCTGGGGGCCGTCATGGGGTGTGTTTGAAATTTCGGACTCTCTGCCGTGTTGGCTCGCTCGTCGCTTACTCATGGCTTGGCCATTGACATTGATGCCATGGGCGACCGGTGGCAAGCGGCAACCGAGCCCGCAATGTTGTGAGATTGTCCGTGGGTGACACTCAGTACACCTTGCGAATCCTGCGACGGTCGGGGCGACTCCCTCGGCGAGTGCCTCTGCGATTCCCGGCTCGGGCCGGTGGGCGGCTCCGCCCGGCGTCTGTTGCAGCAGCCACCCTGATGATCGTCGCCGTCCTCAGCCTCACCAGCCTCGTTTCCTCTCCCGTGATCGCTGGCCCAGCCAAAGCAAAAGCCAAATTAAAAATACCGCATGTGCCCTTGGCTCAGGTGCCCTGGCAGAGGCATTTCAGTCATCCTACACCGATCTTTATTCCGCCCATGAGTCTTCCGTGGGCCGACTGCCATGTGCGGGCCCTGCATATCCCCCATGCCGGGATCAACAATCGGCATAGAGGGTCGGATCCTGATGGCCATTTCATCATGGCCATGTGTCAGGACAGACGGGGGAACCTGTGGCTGGCCACCGAAGGGGCGGGGGTGTATCGGTATGATCCGTCAGCAGCCAAAGGCCAGCGCTGGACGCAGTTCACCAAACAAAGCACCCATGGGGGACTGGAGAATAACTGCATCTACGCCATCGCCTGTGACAACCAGGATCGCATCTGGGTGGGTGAATTGAATCATGGGATCAGCGTTTTCAATGGCCGGCGGTGGCAGGATTATGACATCGTGCAGAATCCGCAGCATCATCTGCTGGCCGGTCCATTGGGAAACCATGTCTATGCGATGAAGTTTGATCGGTACACCGACCAGATGTGGATCTGCACAGAGAATGGGATCAGCATTTATCAGTGCCAAAAGGCCATTTCAGCGAGCCGGGCGGTTGATCCGCCCGGAAGCCGATTAACGAGCGTGCTCAAGCCGCACCATCAGCACCATTGGCATTACATCACGCAGGCCAGCGGTTTGCCGATGAATCCGGATTCCATCGCCTTTGCATCCACCGGTGTGGTTTATGTCGGCACGCAGTGCGGGGGTTTGGCGATAGGCACGCCGACGCAAGGGAACCAACCAGCCGATGCCTTGGGATGGAGCCGTTATCGGTGGACGGTGATCAAAGGGCCGTGGCATATGCCGCTGACGGCAACGGGCAAAGGCTTGCCGGGGAATTTGGTTAATTCGGTCGTTGTTACATGGAAGAATCACCTGGCGGTGGGGACGGATGAAGGGATGGCGCTGGGTGAAATCGACGAACAGAGCGATGCAGGCCATGTTCCGCAGGCGAATCTGAAATTTGAGCATGGCCAGAATTTTGTGGCCAAGGTTCATGGCCTGTGGCATCCGCCAGTGCATTGGCAGCTACCCCCCGGTCAGGTGCTGGAAACATTGCCGACGGAAGACCATACCACCGCCGTGGCATGGGAGCCGGACAAAGCCGCAGGTGGCAAAGCGGGCTATCTGTGGCTGGGGCATTGGCGGACGGGATTGGATGTCTGGCAGTATGACGCCGAGGGAGCAATTACTCGGCGTTGGCACATTCACGAGCCGCAGGTGGGCAATTACATTGAGTCACTGCAGCCGCTCCGGGGTGGAGCGATGGCGGTAGGGTGCTACGGCGCCGGTGTAAGAATCATAACGCTGCCGGGCCAGAGCAACGATGCGTGGCGAGACGCCGCAAAGACAGCAGCCCAGTTCGCCGCCGCGCCGGAACCGCAGGGGGCAAGGCCGCCGAGCGAGCGCGAGCTTAATGCCATGGCAGCTGCGATTCGTAAAGAATTATTGGAATCGAAAGGCAGGAAGCAGCCGCGGATTGTGCCACTGCCCGACGATTGGCGAACCGAGGGGAATTGGCTGGGAAGATATGGAAAATATTGGATGTGCCTGTTCGCGGGGCGAGAATCAATTGGTAACCTCGTTTGGAATTCGCTACCACGTCGCATTAGGCAACTCGAGTTTGACGGTCCCCATGTCCGAATGGTGGGTGGCCCCTTTCACCAACCGGATACCAGCCGCTACTGGGTTCAGCAGGATTTCACAGGCAATCCACGAGCCCTGCAACTTCCACCCGCGTATTACCGGGGAAACGGGCAGTTGCTCCGCGGTTTCGGGCAGGCTGGCAAACAAAGGCGGATTTCTGAGATAGACGATCACGGCGAAGCCTACCCGGCCTGGTGGCAGGGGCCCGACGTTAACGTGCTGCTAACGATTCCGAGGGGGCTGTTCACGTTGAGTTTTTACGAATGGAACTACAACGGCCACACTACGACAATGCGGCTTCGTGACTATGCGGTCTCCGTCCAAACGTTCCCCAATGGCTGGCGCTACGGGCACCTCTGGTCTCGCGGCCGCGGGGTTCCTGCCGCCTGCTATCGTCAACCGTCAAAGGTGGTGGCCCGTGCTGAACAGAACTGGGGTGGGGAGTGGGTGAGGTTTTTGGTGCGTGGTCCCGTGGAGGTCGGTGTTCGATTCCACCGCAACTACTCGTTTAACACCCATGTATCGGGCGCCGCATTGGATTGGACGGCGCAAAGGCCGCCGCCATACTTCTGCAGCGTTGCGAGTTGGCCACGGCGGCAGGCGGAGAAACTCCGCGCCGCACAAATAGGGCTCGCGGCCCTGCGTGCGGGGATTTATCCGCTGGCGACGGGGGCAGGCAGTCCGCAGGTGGCCGCGTGCCACGACCTGCTCACGATCGCGCGGCTGGAGAGGCGCACAGAGCCGACGGTGTGGGCCAGCCACGAGGCGATCATCTACAGCTTGGCCGACCGATGCCTGCAGGCGTGCGGCCACGGCAGCGCAAGCAGCCTGCGACTGCTCGCGGCATGCAACTACCGCCTTTGCCGATTTCGGCAATGGGAAGGCGACTTGGAGCGGGAGGGACTACCGGTGCCACGGAAGCTTGAGGAGATGACGAAATGGAAAGGCCGTACCCGGGTGTTCCGGGACGGCGGGTACCGCCAGTTGGCGCGCGACGCGGCCCGCCAACGCACGGCCGAATTAATAGCGGGTAGGTGACAAGAAAAAGGAGCGAGTGATTTTTACGTCAGAGAGGATAAGGAGTCCCATCCTCCGCCAGCTATTATTGCGGCTTCGACGGCCCCGGCGCTCCATGCTGGAACGCCTAACCGGTTACGTTATCTCGGCCGGCCATTGGTGAACGTTGTCAGGAGAAGTGGATGTTTATGAGAGTCGCGGGAATAATTTGTGCGGTGGGGTTATCCGCCTTGGCGGCCGGGCCAAGTTACGGTTCGGCCCGTGCGGCAGGGATTCTTCGGGGTCCTGCCGCGCGGAGGGCGACCTCTGCCGCCCTGCTATCATTTGTCAAGCAGTTCCAAAAGGTCCAGACCATCAGGCTCAACGCTTGGGTCCGGCATGGCCACAAACCGCTTATTTTGAAAAACATCAAATACGCGCGGCTTCTCGGTCGGTACCAATTCTGGGCGGACGGCCAAAAATATCGGATCGACTGGCAAATCATCAGGAGCAACTACGACCCACTTGTCCACCAGATATGGACGTTCGACGGACACCGCTACGAGGCGTCCGCGGGGGTGCCCAAGACGCTCATTGTCATATACCACAAACGTCCTGTTGGCTTTTTCGGCCCGGGGCAGGGTAATGTGCTTTTTGCCCCGATCAGGTTTCTCTGCAACCGGCACACACCGCGACAGCCTGGCAATTGGCTTGACTGGTGGAGGGTTCGGCGCCATCCGCACCAAGTCGCCGACCTCGGAAAGAACAGAGTGATCCACTGGTTTAAGTACACCTCCACGGGGGCAAAATTTGTCTTCTCAATCCGCAACCCATTTCTTCGCTACCCGGCGCGGTGGGGTGGTAAGGCCGCCGCGTCGGTCGGTGTAAAGCCCGGCCGCTACGTCCGCTACGAAATGGTTCTGCGCCGGCGTGGCCATGTCTATTTGCCGGTGGACCAATTTCCGCTGCCGGCGATAAGGTCAACGGGCGGCATCAAGTGGGATCGCCGCTTCACCTACCAAACGGTGAAGGTGGGGAGTGGGCGCATATACCTCCTCAAGGGAGAGAAGATTTTCAAACGGGGCAAATGGCGGCAGCGTATTGATGTTGTCAAACTTACGGTCGATTCAGGGATCGACGCCGCGAGGTTCACCATCAACTATGATTTGGCTCCCGGCTACTACGAACGGGGCCGCATCGTGGGTCTGAGCAGGGGCCCCGCCGCGCCGGCTCGCACGCAGCATCTGGGCGGCACAAAAGAAAATGGGGAATCGTCGAATCATTAATAACGCCGGCCTCGGCCAAACATGGAGTTTTACATACGATGCCATTTGATTTCCGCCGTTTGATGCCAAGTTTCGTCGCGTGCTTCGTCGCGTTCGCTGCCGTCGTGGGTGCATTGCAGGGCCGTGGGGTAGCCGCCAGTAGTGTCCCGGAATTTGCTGGCGGAATGCTCGCAGAATATTAACACGATCTTAACTTGCGCCAGGGCCGAGTCTGTGGTTTAATACGGGCGTGAAAAAGGCGACTGCCACCTTCGGGAA
>JAJZNY010000131.1 GCA_021852245.1 Planctomycetota bacterium
CCATCCGCTCCAGTTCCAATCTCTGTTCTTGACTACACGATAACGCTGATGCAGGTTTATTCGCCATGACACCAGCATACCGCACCTCGCCCTATATGTCAAGTTAAATATGGGACAGTACACTAGCGTTTGGGGATATTATTTCTGTTTTGCAGGACATCGCTGTTTCGACCCCGCAGGTCGGAAATATAGCCGGGCTGGTGGCTGGGGCTTGATGGCCGCTTCACGCCGCATCCGGGCTCGAAAAACGCGGTGCATCCATCCCAGGATCGCAGGCACGCCTTATGCGTGGGCCTCGCGGACGACGCTGGCAACAAATTTCGCAATTTCGCTTGTCGGTACCACACGCACGTCGAAGTCTGCGAGAATTTCATCGGCCGCTCGTCGGGCTGCTTCCTGATTTTCCCCCTCGCCGAATCCGCTGATGACGATGAGTTTGGCGGGTTCCTTCATCCTGCCAATCTCCACCGCCTCCCCTCCGCATCGCAGCGCGGCATCTGCGGATTTCTGTACGTCGGCGGCGAATCGGATCGGCCGAATACAGTTCATCACGCCGTTACGGTAGGCATATGGGAACTCTCGCTCGATGCCGGATTTAATCTCTATCCGGTAGCGACGTTTGAGCTTTCCCTCGCGTATCGCCGGGCCAAGTGCTTCCGCCACCTGCCGCCTGAAGTTGGCGTCGCCGTCACTCCGTACCGGATCTTTCCCGATAAGCTCGTGGTAGATTTTCTCCAGATAATCTTCCGGTGAGTCTACGGATGCAGGCCTAGGCTGGGTCAGAATGATCTGGCCGGCGCGGGAGTCGACAAATTTCCGCAGGTCGTCGACGGTCTTGAACCGCGAAGAGTCAACCTGAAGCCGGTCTTCGATTGACTGCAGCGCGAACCGCACCTGATCCGGGTCGAAAGTGCCTCTGCCAAAGGTACTTTCCAGACGCCGGGTTGACGTGGTTGTCCTGCACCTGAGGAACCCACGCTCGGGGCAGAATAAAAGCACGCCTTGGTTGATTGCCTCCATCCGGGCCGGATCGGGGCGGTACTGTATGAGAGAATAGTAGCATCGGTAAGAATCCCCGGCCTGGAGGGAAATATCGGATTTGCTGATTGTCATGTTTTTTCCTCCCCGTGCCTGGCACGTGCCCACCATACCCGCCTAAGCAGATTGATCATCGTATCGCAGAGATAGTCAGCACGCCGACATAAAAACTCGAAAAGGATATGTTCGTATCTTGCCGTCCACCGACTACTCACGCGGCAGGGAATCAACTATCCGCCTCAACTCGCCCTTATTCAAGGCGCTGAGGTCACGCAATGCATCCTCAATCATAGACTCAGTAACAAAATTCTCAAACGGCCCAAACGCCCCATAAACCCGGTCGTCTTTGACATACTCAATCCCACCAAGCCGCTGCCCGATCTCAGCCCCCTGGCTGATGCAGTGCGTATGGTCGATCGCAAAGAGGTGGTAACGCTCGACGGTGCCGGAAACCGGGGCAAGGAGCACGTTATCGTAGTTTGGGCGACGGGGGGAAACTGTTGGGGGACAGCGGTCCACGTTACGCAGCCAGGTGTCAAACACCACCAGCCTCGCCAAATCGCCAATGTTTTCCACCACACGGAGTTGATGCTCTGTGCCGCTCCATGGGACGTGGCCCGGAACTTCGCGTGTCACGTACGCGGGCCCCGGCGCGACAAGTCCGCCGCCGAAGAGTGGAATCTCATCCCCGGGGGCTATCTGGATCAGCGCCACTTCCAGAGTTTTAAGGCCGAGGAGTCGCGCGGCCGAGGTCCCCACATATTCGCAGACCAGCGCGTGCGGGCCCTCCGGGTTGCCAAGCCCTTTCAGATAGGCCCGGCCTGCGTCGGTCATCACTACCGCGGTGCGCATGCTGGTGTTGAGGGACTGTTCAAAGCGCACGAATTTCGTCGGAGCCCAACGCTTCTCTTCATGTTCCCCCAACTTCAATCCCTCAAAAAGACGATTCCAAATTTATCTTATCGCCAGTGACGGCCGGTGCAATTGGCCTCTCGTCCAACCCCGGCATTGGGACTGATCGCTGCGGCTTGATAACTCTCCGGCCTTGACTGGCGCCACAACGCCCGCGAATCGGGGCCCGGAGGCAAGCCCATGCGCCGAGGCCGCCGTATGCTAAAATGCTTTCTGCCGCCTGCGGAGGCGATCATGGAGGTGGTACATGCACTCACGCTTACCGAATATCACGTCTATTATTCTGCCATTGCTCATCATGCTGATCGGCGTGTGTCCGCCGCGGAGAGCACAGGCGAAATCAAAGCCCCCCTCGCTGGCCATCTTGCCATTCGTCGCCAAACAGCGATCCGAGCGCGGTCTGGCCCGGCAGATGCGCTTTGCGGTGGGAAAGAAAATGTCACGCAACGGCCACTTCCGGCGCGTATCGGATCATCAGGTCGATATGATGATCAACGCCCTGCAGATTCCGTGGCGGCGGCACGTCGCGGCCTCCGATATTAAAAAAGTCATCACCACGCTGGCGGTGGACCAGGCGGTCATGGGGTTTGTTAATCATCGCCGCCTCACGCTGCAACTTTATACGCACGGCAAGCTGGTGCGCACCGTCGCGGGTACCATCCCCCCCGATAACACCAGCCCGCGGCTCGCGGTGGAGAGCCTTCTCACCCGGCTCGATAACATCCCCTTTCACCACGTATCCGAGCAGCAGGTCAATCTGACCAATCCGATCTATCAGCACCTCTTCAAGGTGCGGCCGAACCTGGTTCCCGACGCCCATTTCCGCCTCGCGGCCGAGAACGGCGGGCGGGCAAAAGACTGGAGCGTATTTCTTCTCAAGGAAGATTATCACCCGCCATTTGTCAGCAATCAGCAGGCGGCGAATCTGCCGAGCGATCGCGTTGCGATCGTCAACCAATCCGTTGCGGACGGCGGTAGCCCGCATGCCAGGGGGAAGTGTCTGATGATGCGGATGGGGCTGGGAGTGGCGCAAAGCAACGGCCTTGCAGCGGAAAGCACGTGGATACCGGTTAAACAGGGGGATCGCTATCGGGTGAGTGTGAGTTATTGTGGCAACGGGCCACGGGTACGGGTGTTTGTGAAGGGTTTTGCGTATTGGCCGGATCAATTCAGCCGCGCGGGGGATCTGGCGAGCCAGCGGCGGGAACTTTACCGGGCTCAGCTCCTGCCGGTGATGACCAAACCGAAATGGCGGACGGCCGAGATGGATTTTGAGCCGCAATCGGTGAAGAGTCAGGCCAGGAAGTATCCTATCAAATGGGTACGGATTGATCTCTTTATCTATCTGAACAAGGGGGACGCATTTTTCAGAGATATCCAGCTCAAGGATATCACACCGAGTAAGCACGGCGGATGACCCCGGCGTATCGCGGGCCAAGACGGCGTGGTAATTCACCCGTTGCCCGCGTTCCCAGAGGTTAATAAGTTTTTCACCGCTGGGGCGGGCGGCGCCGCCAGAGAGGTGAGGGTGGAGTAGGAAAAAGTTGAGCAAGCGCGCATCATGGCGGGGGCATGATGTCATTCACTTTTTTCGCACGCTAAGAATGAAAGGCGCTAAGATTTTTGCATTAAGTTCACGCACTTTATTTAATCGTCTTGGCGCTCTTCGCGCCTTGGTGTGAGCCAAGGCGCCGGCAGAAAGGTGAAAGTAGAAAGCAGACAGGTGAGCGCGCATGGGTCGTGCGAGGCACGGCGGTAGGTGCTTTTTGCACCGCAGGGTACGCAGGGGTTCGCAGAGGTTGAGGTCACTGGGGCCGCAGGCCAGCAGCCGCGACCATAACCCGGCCTCAAAATGGAATTACTATTGAGATCATAACGCGCCGGGGCAGGCGCGGGGAAGCTGGCACCCGACCGCCGCAATCTACAACAGTAGGCAGTAGCCCTACCCAACCGTCGGCTCAGCCGTCGATCAACCAAATCACATCCACCCAACTCACCTTCGACCCAGGCATCCATACCAATGTCCTGCATACGCAGAAAGATTCCGCCGCCCTGTGCGGCGTCGCCCTGTTCATACCGGGCGGCGGTTGATTTGGCCACCGGATTTGTGGGCAATTGAAAGCTTCGCCGGACGTTTACGATCATGTCAGGTCGCGAGGCCCGACGGTAGCCCCACGGTGGTAAGGGCCCGGCGCTACCTTAACGAAGTGGCGGCTAAAGAATTCCGGAAATGAGTAACCGGGCCAGAACAGCCACCCCAGCGACTACCAGCGGGAACAAAGCCGCGGCCAGCAACAGTTTGCCACCGCGACCGCCTCGCAGCGGC
The DNA here is from genome assembly GCA_021852245.1 of Planctomycetota bacterium. Next base: position 4,277 of record JAJZNY010000131.1, read on the forward strand.
CACGCCATGCCGACGACAGCCAGGAGCAGAGTGATAGCGAGGGGGATCCCCGCATATGGCGGTATTGCCACCGCTGCGAGCAACGCGACCAAGACGCCCGTTGCAGACGGCAGGATTCGCCCGCCGTGCTTCACCGCCCGGCGTGGCTTTTCAGTATTCCCCTCCACGCCGCCACCCCGCAGGAATAAGCCGGCACAGAAAATGCAGGCCCCGTAGATGAGAAATTGAAAACCTCCCACGGCGCTGCCCATTGAACTGCAGATTGCGGCGCCAAACATCACGGCCACGCCCATCGCACATGAAAAATTACTCCACAGCGAGGCGAGTTCGTCCTCGGGCATCAACACGTGACCCAGGCCAGCGGACAGCAGCATTCCCCCACCCAACGTGGTCGCCAGCTTGTCCCACGCCCAAGGCCCGGCACCCGCCGAAGCCTGCTGGGCCAGAAATGCGGGGTTATTCAGGAGGAACCAAGGGACTTCGGCGGCAAGGCCGAGAAGGCCCGCCCAAAAGGCAAAACGGCGCCTGCCGCCCGATGTTTCTTCTTCCACCATCGCTGGTCACGACCTCAAGTGCGTTACAAAGCTCATCACACCCCATAGCACAAAATTTCCGACAGCGAGCCAGAACCGCCCATGCCCAGTCGCCGACAAGCTCGCACTGCCGCGGGAGACGACCAAGACATAAAAACATAGTACGACGCTCGCCGACAAGGCGGCGTAAATTCCCCAGGCGACGGCCATCTCAACCGGCGGCATCGAACCTCCGTATGCCCAACCAGCGGCAAGCTGTGGCACGGCATTGCTCAGCGGCCACCGCCCAGCAGACATAAACATCAACACTGTTGTGTTTGCGATTGTGACCGTTTCGCAAAAGCTCCTGAGTGAAATTCGGGCCATTTCAAACTCCCTTGTCAAATTCGCGCCAGCCGGTGGTCGTCAACATCAGGGCGCGGGCGGTATGTCTCGGACGTAGAGAAACCGTGTCTGGGTTTGGCTCGGCCAGTGGCCCCGGCCGGGGATGATAGGGCCGGACGCCGACTTTCCGCCCACGTGCAGGGTCGCCAAAGTGTCGCCGCTCCAGTTCTCGTAAAAGGCCCATTCCACCGCCCCGAAGTAAACCCCCGTGTCGGGACCCGAGAGGCACACCGCAACGTCCCGCGCCTCGAAAAGCCGCTGGGTCGTGAACGCGTTAAGCAGCGCCACGTGGACAATGCCATTTCCCCAGACCGCCACGCTCGGGTTGTCGTCCAGCGTCGCCGTGGTTCCGCCGCTGCCGAAAACCCAAGGCTGCGACATTTTCCTGTCCCCCTTACCGTAGGGAAAGCCACCGTCGAGTGTGAATCCAACGCCGTGAAGGGAAATGCCGCCATTGCCCCAACTGGAGACATCCTTGACGTACTGCACGATTGCAATCTTGGTGCATTTGCAGGACTTCATTGCCAGCCTCGGCGGCAAATTGTATTGGACAACCACGCCAACCGAGTTCGGTCCTGGGAGGAACATCTTGACGGTAAAAGTTCCTTGCGGCCGGTAGTGCGACGGCTCGGGAGAAGCAAACTGGTTCTCGTAAGCGGTTTCAGAGTTTGCCGCAGCGACCTCCGCCTGCCCCTGCACTTGGTCCTGAGCGTAGCTCTGCAGCCCTTCCGCATCCACATTCCCCGCCGGCGAGGAATTGACGAATTGGTAGGTGTTGGCCCCGTTAATAAATTGGGCCGGATCCTGCTCCATCCACCGGCCGAGGCTCGGCGAATAATCGCGGGCGCGGTCATCATATAGCCCCGTCACCGCGTCCAGCGTCATCCCCTGATACAGATTATTCACCAGCGGCTGCGTCCGGCGATGGTTGCGGGTTGCCGGTACTCGGTTTTCGGCATTGCGGCGGTGGACGCGGCTGTCCGTGCAGATGTCGCTATCGCCACCGCACCCCCCACCGGTGCATTCGGGCAACAGGATTTTATTGATCGCGACCATAACCCGGCCTCAAAATGGAATTCTTAGTGGAATCATAACGCGCCGGGGCGGGGCGCGGAAGTCGGCGCCTGATTGCCGCCATTCACAACATTTGACAGTAGCCCTATCCACGACGCCGCTTAAGCCGTCGAGGCCGACATACTGATTCCCACCAAATGCACATCGCCAGGCGTTCACGCTCTTTTCACTTCGCTGTTCGGTGGAGGGAGGCTATCCTGACGATCACGCCAGCGCCGCAGGATTTGCGATCGTTCCTCATAAAGTGATCGGGTGCGGCTCTGTTCCATTTGAACGACGGCTCGGGGTGCATCCTCGGGCTGGCCCGCCCGGAATGGTGGACTGGGTGCATACTCCAACGCGAGTTGTACCGCTTCCGCAGTTGATCGGCCGCGTAAGGCGGCCACCAGCGACAGGGCAAAGTCGATGCCCGCCGTTACGCCGCCGCCCGTGATGAGATTTCCATCCTGAACCACCCGCTCGCGCACCGGGATCGCGTCGAAAATCGAAAGCAGATCGTGGTAGCGCCAATGGGTGGTCGCGCGTCGCCCTTTGAGCAATCCCGCCACACCCAGTAAAAGGGCCCCGGTACAGACCGAGGTGACCCACCGCGCCTTTGCCGCCTTTTGCCCTATCCAAGCCACTACTTCGTCGTCTTGACACAGTGCGTTGATACCAGCTCCTCCAGGAATACAGAGCACCTCCAAGGGGTGCGTGTCATTCAACGTCGCGTTGGGGTGAAGCAGCAGGCCCGTAGAGCCGCGGACAGGCTCCAGTGTCTTCCAGAAGAGCCGAATCTCGCAATCGGGCATGGCGGCGAACACTTCATAGGGACCGAATAAGTCCAGCTGTTGAACGCCGGGAAATATCAGAAAACCGACGGTTGTCATCAAGGCTCATACTCCTTTAAGGTTTTTCTCCATCCACGACTCATGATATCGGTTGGCCCCATAACTTCCCGAGCGTTCCGGCACATGAACGTCCACAACATACACTGAATTCCGTGGTGCCGGGAGCGAGTCACGCGGGTGCAGTTGGAAACCAGCGGCGCATTGGGGACGGCGAGATGCGATTTGCATGCCGGAGGCTCCGGCGATATCATCAGTTAATCCGGATATACGGATGGATATGCAGATGGATGATCTATGCACATAAATGACATCTTTGCCCGCGACAGAACCACGTTTTCGTTTGAATTCTTCCCGCCGAAGTCGGACGCGGCCGCGGAGCAGCTTTTCGCGCATATCGCCCGGCTGGAGAGTCTCAAGCCATCATTTGTGTCGGTGACGTACGGCGCCGGGGGCTCAAGTCGGCAGCGGACGCATGATCTGGTGGTGCGTCTCAAGGACCGCACCACGCTCACGCCCGTGCCGCACCTGACGTGCGTCTGCCATACCGAAGCGGAGATTGCATCAATATTGGATCAATACGCAGCTCACGGCATTGACAATATATTGGCGTTGGGGGGCGATCCACCCAAAGACATGCCGAACCATGACCGCAGCAAAGACGTTTTTGCCCATGCGGCCGATCTGGTGGCGTTCATTCGCCGGTGCCGGACATCCGACCCACGCGGTTTCGGCATTGGTGTGGCGGGCTTTCCCGAGGGGCACCCGGCGACGCCGAATCGGCTGCTGGAGATGGACCATCTCAAGGCGAAGGTGGATGCGGGGGCGGACTATATCTGCACGCAGCTCTTTTTTGATAATCATGATTTTTACGACTTCCGGGAACGGTGCGAACTGGCGGGCATCAAGGTGCCGATCATTGCGGGCATCATGCCCATCACCTCCGGCAACAGTCTGCGTCGCATGGCGGAAACGGCGTTGGGGGCGCATTATCCCGCCAAACTGCTCCGGGCCATCAGTCGGGCCGGGACTGATCCGCAGGCCATCGCCCGGGTGGGAATCCACTGGG